>CANKCT010000041.1 GCA_947480465.1 Actinomycetota bacterium | reverse complement strand
TACTGAGAAAGATGTTGAACAGCTAGCTCAGCCCCGAGTTCATCTTTCACGATCACGCTGGCATCTGCTCCTCTTACTCTTCTATTTATCATCACAACTGAAGCATGATGATTTAATATATTATTTTTCAAAAATGAGTCAGGAAGGGTTCCCGAAGCAATTAGGAGTCCATCAACTTGACCACTTTCAAGTAAATCCGTAAAAGTTTTTTCGGAGTTGCCTTCTGCATGATCGCCCAATAAAACTCCATATCCAATTTCTTCACAACGTTTTTCAACTCCAGAGATAATTGCTGAATACATGGGATTAGAAAAATCCGGTAAAAGTAGACCTATCATCTGTGTGCGCGCAGTTTTCAGCATTCGCGCAGCAGAATTAGCTCGATATCCCAATTCCTCAACCGCGTCCAGAACACGCTTTCTGGTTGCTAGAGTTGCGCTTGCTTTTGGATCGTTATTTACAATTCTTGAAACCAGACTTGGATCAACTTTGGCTATTCGGGCTACATCACGAATAGTGGCTCTAGGGGGCTTTGCAATAGGCAATTCACTATTTCTAGCCACCTTGTACCCCTTTATTCCATTGGTTGCCCGCACTCTACGAACATTCGCAAGTGTAGTCGGAATCAAGAAAAAAGAGCTGCTAAATCAATAGAGTGTAAATCCACCGGACACGTTTATTGTTGCCCCCGAAATAAAATTCGCTCCATCTGAAGCAAGAAAAACTAGCACTGTTGCCACCTCTTCAGGCGTACCGAAGCGCTTGAGTGGAGTTGCCTCTTCCATCGCACTTCGCGCTGAATCACTAAGACCCTTTCGCATCATCGCGGTATCAATCAGTCCAGGAGCAACTGTATTTACAGTAATTCCATAAGGCCCATACGCTTTAGCCAAACCTCTCGCCATAGTGGTGACCGCACCTTTTGTTGTTGCATATGGCAAACGAGTTGACATGCCACCTGACAACCAAGCTACCGAGGACATTAAAATTATTTTTCCGCCAAAGTCTTGGCCTTTCATGATGTTTGCTGCAGCCCTTGATAGGAAAAATGTTGCATTGATGTTCGAATCCATGTGACTCTGCCATTGATCTTCACTCACATCATCTATTTCAATTGCTTCTAAGACTGCAGACATATGAATAAGTGCATGAAGCTGTTTGCGTTTAGCCATCGAAAGTTCTATGACTTTAGAAGCAGATTGAGCATCGCTAATCGAAAGAGGAATAAGTGTTAATTGACTCTCTTGAAAATTTTTTGCGAGCTCGTTTAATGCAGCTTCGTTATTATCCACACAAACAACATGCGCACCGCACTCAACAAGTAGCTTGACCGAAGCTGAACCGATACCTCCACCAGCACCTGTTACGATAACCGTGCGGTCTTGCAGATCTATTCTCACTTATTTTCCGTAATTGAAAATCTCCGTTGGGATTCTTCGGCCTCTTCCAGAGCTTGATCAACATAAAAATCATAAGCCGCTGTTAAGCCACCATCGACTGGAACTGCAACCCCCGTCATGCCTAGAGAGGCAGGGCTGGCTAAGAAATCCACCACGGCGGCAACATCGTCAGGTTCTAATAATCTGCCAGCAGGGTGCCTTGAGGTTTTAGTTTCGAGGAACTCTTTAGGATCTGGAGCAGCATCTACGTGGCGCAGAAAGAATGGAGTCATAATCGATCCTGGGCAAACTGCATTGACACGAATTCCTTGACGCGCATGATCTACGGCCGCAGATTTCATGAGCATTAATCCAGCACCTTTTGAAGAAGCATATGCTGCGAGATTCTGTTCTGCCATATGTCCTACGCTGCTATTCACAAATACAACTGTTCCACCACCTCGTGCAGCCATTCGTGGAATTACATTACGCAATGCGCGAGCTGGCCCAAAAACATTGGTTTCGAAAATATCGTGCCAGGCTTTTTCGTCAAGAGTTACTACGCTTCCAATAACGAGAACAGCTGCACAAAAAACTATTGAATTTGGATCTGCGCCATAGAGTGATCGACATTTATCTAAGACTTCGAGCCACACTTTTTCACTTCCAGCGTCGGCAGTGACATGTGTATATTTTCCTGTTGCGCCTAATGGCAGAGTTGGCACGACATCAGATCTATCTATGCCTAAAACATTCACACCTCTGCTCACCATTCTGGCGACTGTGGCCGCACCTACTCCTGAACTCGAGCCGGCAATAATTGCTACATCCGGACCGCTTTGAGCTGCTACATTCATTTCATCACCCATTCTCAGAGTCAAACTTCCCCGTAGTCTCTGGTTTAGTTTTCCGTGCACCATTTAAGTCCACCTAGCATTTCTTTCGGTAGATTATTCCTATCAATCTGTTGAGTCAATGTTAAATGGTAGATAATTTTGTGATTTAAAGAGTAGAAATTATTGCCTATTGATAAAATAGTTAGCATCTCGGTATAGTTCGAATTATGTCGACGTCTGAACCAGCCCTTGGTTCTATTCAAAAAGCTTTTGCAGCACTTTTGAAAATTGCTGAATTACCAGGGCCGATAACGCCAAAAGAGCTCGCCCAATTAACACAAACGCCTTTGCCTAGTACTTACCATCTGCTTCGCGTTTTGGTAGATCTAGGGGCACTGGTCAAACTCGACCGGGAGGGCTACCGGCTTGGCCCAGCAATCGGAGCGTTGTCGGATTCATACCTAGAGCAAGGTGAACCATTAAGAGTTCTTGAACCTGCAGTTCGAGAATTAGCAAAGATTACAAATGAAACTAGTTACATGACGGCCTGGAGAAACGGAAAAATCGAAGTTGTAGTTACGGTTTCTAGTTCTCGCCCAGTACGGGTCGCACCACTTGCGCATGGATCCCAGAATTTTGCACATGCGCGGGCTTCAGGAAAAATCATGCTTGCTTATGCTCGCCCTAATCTGCGTGAAGAGTATTTATATGCTAATCCGCTTGATGCAATCACACCAAATACTATAGATAATGCAAGCGCACTTGAAAAAGAGCTCGATGAAATTCTCCAGAAAGGCTACGCAACTGATTTAGAAGAATTTGCAACTGATGTTTCTTGTTTATCTGTGCCGGTTTTAGCTTCTGGACATTTGATTGCAGCATTAACTGTGTCAGCTCCTACTTCTCGATTTAATATAGAGTTTGATTCCCTTCTGCGCAGTATTTGGGCATCAAAGGGGCATGCCGAAAGACTTCTATCGGGTAGTAAATAATGAGGAGATTACTATGAATAGTCAGGTATTGAGTTGGACTTCAGGAACCTGGTCACGGGACCCAATCGCGCTAGAAAATAATGAAAATCAACTTCTAGTCAAGGCTGCTGAAGGCAGTGATTGGTGGAGAAATACTTCCTACAACTTTGTGCATGATGATGGCCACGCATTACTGAGGAATTTTGACGACGGTACTGCAATGGAAGTTACATTTCGTTTGAACTACACACAAAATTTTGATCAGTGTGGAATTTTTGTTTATGCGGATGAGGAAAATTGGATTAAAGCATCTGTTGAGCAATCTGATGGATCTCCACAACTAGGGGCAGTAGTCACAATTAATAATTCCGACTGGTCTACTGCACCTGTGCCAGAGTGGTTCGGCAAGCTAGTAACTATTCGGGCAAGTCGCCAAGGTAATGCGCTGACGATTCGAGCAAAATCTGACGGGGATTTTCAAATGGTCCGCGTGGCACCACTAGATCAAAATTTGTCCTGGCAAGCCGGACCGTATCTTTGCGCGCCTACTGGGCCAAATTTAATCGGTGAGTTCACTTCCTGGACTATCGGTGATGCAGATAGTTCGCTTCACTAACGCAATACTCGAATTATCTAGGTTGATGACTCTGGATAAATCCATTTTTCGCCAGCCAATGCGGCCTTGAGCCGATCCCGCATTAAAACGCTTTCTGAAACAACGTCACAGCGATTCATGTTTTCCCAATCAATCCATACATATTCAACTGCGAGATAGCCGTCGTAACCAGATTGATCTAAGACAGAAACTACAGATTCATAGTCAATAGTGTTCTCTTTCATGGAGCACTGACCCGCACCTGGGCGACCTCCACGAATTTGCGCATGACCAGCATATGGAGCGAGCCGATCAATATCTTCTTGCAAATAACCTGGCGCAATAAAATGTGTGTAATCCAATGTTAATTTCAGATCTGGTGCTAACTTTAGTAAAGTTAAAGTATCTTCTGGTGATGCAGCTACCGAACCAATATGACATTCAACGCTGAAGCGCAAACCTTCAGTTTTCATTTTTGCAGCACGCCACTGCAACTCTTCGGCAGCTAACTCTAAAGATCTTTCATGACCCAAAGACTCAAAATCTATTCCGGGAACCATGGTTATACCTGGAGCTTTTATACGCAAAGTAAATTCAAGAAGATCTTCAAATAATTTGCGTGAAGCGATTTTCTCTTCTGGATCAGGATTATTGGGTGCCATGGTGTCAAAAGTTGTCCAGGGAATTGAAAACACATCGCTAATTTCTAAACCTCTACGGCGGATTGATTTTCCGATTGTGTCAGCAGCAAACGGGATATCACTTCTAATGTGTTCCGGTCTTATATGTGAGCGATTGCCCATGAGTGCTAGGTCAAAACCCTCAAAACCCATTCCAGCAATTAAATCTATTGTGGACTCATGATCAAGTAATGGAAAACTGTGGTCCCCGCATGCAAGTTTCATTTACTCACTAAGATCCCTTCTGGGTCTATGCACTTCTGAGTCTTTACCCAGTCGAAATTTACCAAGTCCCCAAAACCAGGTTTTTCGCTCAAAGGTTCCATAAGCCCACCGGTCAATATTTTGGGCTGTTCTAAACTATCGGCATAAGGATCCACTCCCGTCCAAGGAACTCCCCACTCAATCGGAACATCCGTAAAGCCCCAAGCACCAAAAACTTGGCTATGTACATGAGCAAACATATGCGCGGCAAACGCTACATTTGTGCTCAAACACTCATCCACAATTCTTCGGCCTCCCGTTATCCCGCCCATACAAGTTAAATCAATTCGAACTACATCGACAGCATTTTTGGCAATCAGCGCTTCTGGGTAATAAATACCGCCTTGTTCATCCCCCATTGCAATTGGAATATTTGTACTTGCTCGCAGATTGGCAACAATTTGAGCATTACCTGGTGGAAAAATATCTTCAAACCATCCGAGATTTACTTCCTTCAATAAATCCAAAAGTTCTAGTGCCGATGCAACATCGTTATAGATCCAAGCAGCATCACAGCCGATCCAGGCATCAGGCGCTGCTTTTCTTGCAGCAAGAAGTCTGTCGGCCGTAGCTTGATTACTTGTCCCTACTGGTGCTTTAAATCTTCGCCAGCCTTGACTATATAAATCTTTGACTTGGTCAAATACCTCTTGAGCTCCCATGGTGGCCGGGGGGTAACCAATAATTGCTGTTGCTGGCATTTGCGGTCTATCTCCATTTAAGAATTTTGCAATAGATTGACCTGCTTCTTTTGCACAAGCGTCCCACATTGCTAAATCAACAAGAGAAAGTGCTCTAAGTCCTACACCAGCAGAATGAGATGCCAAACTTCGTCGTTGTGCAGTCTTGAAAGTAGTTTCTAAATCCTTTGAAGATGTGCCAACATATATGTTTCGCAATGTCTTTCTGATTTGCTCGGCAACAGCTCCATCACGAGTAAGCCCAAAGGCCCAACCTTCAACCCCAGAACTTAAAACTACTTTGACCACTGCAAACTCTCGTGTTCGCATAATCCAATCGCCAAACACAACCGGGGCTGGTAATTCAGCCTCAACTGTTGCGGCACTTAGTTGAGTCACCGTAGAGTTAGACACACATTAAATATAAAGTAAGCAGAAGCCGCTAGTCAACCGATTGACTAAAAATCTTCTTTTCTGTAGGTTAAGGGCACTTAAAGATTGGATAACGGCGAGGGCTGCATATGACACGCGAATTTGACGCTCGTTCTGATCGCTATGGCCGCTTCTTTGACGAGTTTGAAGTTGGGGATATTTATAAGCATTGGCCGGGTAAGACAATTACAGAATCGGAAGATCATATTTTTAGCATGCTCACCATGGCTGGCAGTCCAATTCATATTGATAGTAATTATGCAAAAAACGAATTACCTAGCGGCAAGAATTTAGTTCTAGGAACATATATTTATGCCCTATTAACAGGTATGTCAGTTAACGATATTTCAGGTAAAGCAATTGCAAGTTTGGGAGTCAAGGAACTTAATCACATACTCCCCGTATTTCATGGTGACACTATTTATGCTCATACTGAAGTATTGAACAAACGAGTTTCGAATAGTAAACCTAATCAAGGAATCCTCACTGTAAAAACAACCGGCACAAATCAAAATAGAGAAGTTGTCTGCACATTTGAACGCTCTGTTTTACTTCCTCTTAAGCAGGTGAACTGATGGGAAACAGAGATCGCCAAGGACCATTGGTAGGTATAAAAGTTATTGATTTAGCAACCGTGGTTGCCGGACCAGGTGTAGCAAAATATTTTGCTGACTACGGCGCAGATGTTATAAAAATTGAACGACCTGCAGGTGATTCAACTCGCAGCATGGGCTGGACTCGCCCTGGAGAATCAGATTCTTTATGGTGGAAACTTGTTAACCGAGGAAAGCGTTCTCTTGTCCTTGATTTGAAGAAGCAATCAGAGTTAGAAATTCTTTTGGAGTTGATTTCGACGGCAGACTTGCTCATCGAAAACATGCGGCCCGGAAAACTTGAACATTTAGGGTTAGATCCAGAAGAGCTCATTAAGCGAAATCCGAAGTTGGTAATCCTTCGAGTTTCAGGTTTTGGGCAGACGGGTCCATATGCACAAAAACCTGGTTTTGCAACGATTGCTGAGGCGCTATCTGGGCTTTCAGGTTTGTTAGGAGAGCCTGATGGAGGACCTTTGCTTCCTCCGATTGCACTTACCGATGAAGTGACCGCTCTTGTCGGATCTTTCTCGGCCATGATGGCGATTTTTCACGCCAAACAAACCGGTCAGGGGCAGGTCGTTGATATCGATCTTGTCGATTCTGTTTTACAAATCATGGGTCCGTTGCCAGCAGCATGGGATTCATTAGGTTATTTGCAACCAAGGTTAGGTTCTAGCATTCCGTACTCAATTCCTAGAGGTACATATCAATGTTCTGATGGGGTCTGGGTTGCACTTTCGGCATCGGCAGAATCCGTTGCTGGAAGATTAATTGAAACTGTCGGCGGTGGTGGAGATCCAAGATTCCAATCATTTCAAGCCCGATTTGAAAACAGAGATGCTCTCGAGGAACTTACTCGAAATTGGATTGGCTCTAGGCCTTCGCAAGAGGTTATCAAAACTATTGAAGC
>CANKCT010000040.1 GCA_947480465.1 Actinomycetota bacterium | reverse complement strand
AGCAAACTATAAGGTGACGGCAGTATTTGTTGATCAAGCTTTTATTGACATAGAGCCTGGCGACACAACCGCGCTTCGATATGGAATCGCCTATGACTTAGGAACAACGACCGTTGTTGCAACGTTATTAGATTTAAATACCGGGGCCCCTGTAGCAGTTAAATCAATTCTCAATAAGCAGCAACCATTTGGTGCTGATGTCATCACTCGAATTAGTGCAACGATGCTTGACCCAGCTGCACTCGAAAAGCTCTCGTCTCTTGCCCAAGAAACGCTGAATCAGCTGACGCAAGAAGTGTGTGCTGAAGCTGGAGTTAATCCATTGCATGTGTATGAAATCGCAATTGCAGGGAATGCGACAATGAATCAACTGCTTCTTGGCATTGATCCTGAACCACTTGGTGTCGCGCCATTTATTATGGCATCCGCTGATTTTCCAGATGTAGATGCTGCCGAGATTGGAATTGCTATACATCCACGCGCTAAGGCGGTCATTCTGCCTTCACTCGGCGCATACGTCGGTGGTGACATCATCGCGGGCGCCCTTGCATCTGGAATGGACCGCGACAAACGTTTGCGTTTATTCATTGATGTCGGAACTAACTGCGAAATAGTTTTAGGAGATGGCGAAAAGATTTTGGCAACTGCGGCTCCGGCTGGTCCAGCCTTTGAAGCGGCAAGCATTAAGTGTGGTGTTCGTGCAGCATCAGGAGCGATTGAAACAATCAAAATTACTGATGGTGAGTTAGTTATTGGCACTATTGATGACGCGCCTGCCGTTGGTATTTGCGGCTCTGGGTTAGTTGACGCTTGCGCCGCCCTAGTTGGCGTGGGTCTGCTCGATCATTCTGGGCGATTTGTTACAGATGATATTGCGCAGCAGGTAGCCCCAACGTTAGCTGGTCGTTTACTGGAGCGTGAGGGCGAAAGAGTCTTTGTATTAACCTGGAGCAAAGAGGTCGGGGATTTAACTGACTGTGTATTTTTGACGCAACGTGATGTTCGTGAACTTCAATTCGCCAAAGCGGCAATCGCTACTGGCTGGGCGCTTCTCCTAGAAGAGTTCGGCGTAGCTGAGTCAGAAATCCAACAAGTATTACTCGCAGGTTCTTTTGGCTCATACCTATCACCCGCATCTGCAATCAAAATAGGCCTAGTACCAAAACTTTCAGTCATGCGAATTTTATCTGCTGGAAATGTGGCGGGAGAAGGCGCGAAAATGGTCTTACTCTCGGCGCAAGAGCGTCACGCCGCAGCAGCTTTACTCGACGAAATTGATTATGTAGAACTATCAGATCGAGCAGATTTCAACGATAAGTTTGTGGATCGGTTAGCTTTTCCAGCATGAGCGTTGGCATTGTTGCTTGCGGTGCATTAGCAACACATATTGCTGAGATTTCTGCAGAAGAATCACTCGATATAACCATCTATCCTCTCCCACCGTTGCTGCATAACAGACCTGAAAAAATCGCTAGTGAAGTTGATGCGCTCCTGATTCAAATCCGAGATAAGCACAGCTCTTTTGCAGTTGCTTATGCTGATTGTGGAACGTACGGAGCTTTAGATGAAGTAATCGCACGACATGGCGTAAAGCGCCTGGTCGGAAATCACTGTTATGACATCTTTGCCGGTGCTAGTGAAATTGAACGGATTATGGTTGACAATGCTGGTACTTATTTTTTAACAGACTTTCTTGTTAAATCTTTTCATCGAAGTGTCATCGTAGAACTTGGCTTAGACAAGTATCCGCATCTTCGGGATGACTATTTCAAGAATTACTCTCGAGTTATCTGGTTAGCACAAAGACGAACCCCTGAACTTGAACAAGCAGCCATGGATGCCGCACGGGAGATTGGATTGCCATTAGAGATCCAATCGGCTGGCTATGCGGGCTTAACCAAACAAGTTTTAGAATTAATTGGTCACCAATAAAATATCAATAGCTTTTCGAACGTTTAGTGTCAGCTTTGAAGTGTCTACATCACTGCGCAATCTTTCAATCATGGATGGTGTCCAGAATTGAACCAAATGGTGAGCTATCTGAATCTCTGGGGCACTGCTTTCTGGAACATTTGCAGCGATTTGATTTGCCATTCTAATAATGGAATCTAACTGTGGGTCTCCACTGATGTGAGTCTCCACCATATCCCCCGGTCCTTTAATGCTTGGTGAGATTTCTACCGCCGTTACTTTGTACTCTGGGCAGTTTGTGGCCCAATCCGAGTAATCGGTTGTGATGACATTTGCGCCACTTTCTGGAAAGTGAAAAGTCGTATAAACAACACCTGCAGGGACCTCATCCGTAATTCGTGCTTTCATAATCGTTTCACCTACGCGGCTGGAAAGCTTTACCCAAGAACCATCCTCGATTCCTCGCAGAAGTGCATCACTTTCGTGCAGATCTAAAATATCTTCACTGTGCCAAATATTATTTGCCGTACGGCGCGTTTGTGCTCCAACGTTGTATTGACTTAAGACGCGCCCAGTGGTGAGCAATAACGGATACTTGCGCGTTGCTTTTTCATCCGTTGGTACATAAGGCGTCTTCATAAACTGACCTTCACCACGAACAAATTTATCAACGTGCATCATCGGGGTACCCTCAGGATTTGCTTCATTACATGGCCATTGAAGGCTGCCTACTTCATCCAACTTGGTAAATGAAACTCCAGAAAAAGTTGGAGTAGTTGCCGCGATCTCATCCATAATCGCTGCACCATTTTCGTATGACATTGGGTAACCCATAGCTGTAGCTAAATCACAAGTAACTTCAAACTCACTCTTGCCGGTCTTGGATTTCATTACTGGGCGGACTCGATTAATTCGTCGCTCTGCGTTAGTAAAAGTGCCGTCTTTTTCCAAAAATGATGTACCAGGTAGGAAAACATGCGCGAATTTAGCTGTCTCATTGAGAAATAGATCCTGAACTATGACCATATCCATTGCGCGCAGCGCGGCATGCACATGGGATGTATTTGGATCCGACTGCGCAATATCTTCGCCTTGTACATAAATTCCGCGATATTGACCGGCAATAGCAGCGTCAAACATGTTGGGGATTCGCATTCCAGGAACTGCTTGTAGCTCAATGCCCCATGCATCATTAAAAATCTTTCTGGTATCAGGATTGGAAATGTGTCGATAACCTGACAGCTCGTGCGGGAATGAACCCATATCGCATGAACCTTGCACATTATTCTGGCCACGCAGTGGATTAACTCCAACACCTTTGCGACCAATATTGCCGGTTGCCATAGCAAGGTTTGCTATACCCATAACCATTGTCGAACCCTGGCTGTGTTCGGTAACGCCAAGGCCATAATAAATTGAACCATTCTTTGCATTTGCAAAGAGGTGCGCAGCGGCACGAATTTCTGAAGCAGGAACTCGTGATGATGCCTCTAATGCCTCAGGTGAGTTTTCAGGTAGGGATATAAATTTTTCCCACTCAGTAAATGACTGCATGTCACATCGCGCTTCAACAAACTCTCGTTTAATCAAACCATCTGTTGCGATTACATGGGCAAGAGCGTTAATAACTGCGACATTCGTACCGGGCATTAACTGTAAATGATGTTCGGCAACAACACCTGGAGTTCGAACCAACGCGATAACTCGAGGATCAATGATGATCAGCTTGGCACCTTTACGAATCGCCTGTTTCATACGGGATGCAAAAACTGGATGTGCAGATGTTGGATTAGCACCAATTAACATAATGACATCACTGTGTTCAACTGATTCAAAATCCTGAGTACCTGCTGAAGTGCCAAAGGTCTGACCTAAGCCATACCCAGTTGGTGAATGACAGACGCGGGCACAGGTATCTACATTGTTATTGCCAAAAGCTGCTCGGACCATCTTTTGAACAACGAATACCTCTTCATTCGTACAACGCGATGAGGTTATTCCTCCAATTGAATTAATGCCGCTTTCACTCTGTATTTTCTTTAAGCCATTCGCTGCATATGCAATAGCTTCTTCCCAAGAAACCTCTTTCCAGGCATCAGTAATTGCAGCGCGAATCATGGGTCTTGTGATGCGATCTGTGTGAGTCGCATAGCCATAAGCAAAGCGACCCTTCACGCATGAGTGGCCTTCATTTGCTCCGCCAGTTTTAAGCGGAACCATGCGTACAAGTTCGTCTCCGCGCATTTCGGCTTTAAATGAGCAGCCCACTCCGCAATATGCACACGTTGTAATAACTGAAGAAGTCGGTGCGCCAATAGTCAGCAGCGTTTTTTCGGTGAGTGCCCCAGTTGGACATGCTTGAACACATGCACCACAGGAAACGCATTCGCTCTCAATAAACGATGTGCCTGACGAAGATACTCGAGCTTCAAAGCCACGATTCTCGATGGTTAAGGCGAAGGTTCCTTGGACCTCATCACAGGCACGTACGCAACGATTACAGACAATGCACTCGGTAGAATCAAAAGTAAAGTAAGGATTACTTTCGTCTTTGACTAAATCTAAGTGGGTTTCGGTATTTGTGTAGCGGCTGGTAGTTATCCCAATTTTCTTCGCAACTCCATGGACCTCACACTCATCCCCCGTTGCACAATCTGCCGGGTGATCAGATAAATATAACTCCATGACGCCTTTGCGAATTCGATCCAGTTTTTCCGATTGTGTTGAAACTTTCATTCCTTCGGCGACAGGCGTAGTACATGATGAAGGTGTGCCATTGCGGCCATCAACTTGAATGACGCACAAACGGCACGAACCAAATGCTTTCAAACGGTCGGTAGAACACAGCTTTGGAATATCAATACCCGCTTCAAGAGCTGCACGCATAATTGAAGTATCTGCTGCAACAGTTATAGAACGTCCATCGATTTCTAGGCTGACTTGATCAGTGCGCTCACTGGCAGGTGTTCCAAAATCCGGCTCAAAGATCATTGTCATGTGCGGACTCCAGTGAAATCTGATGGGAAGTTAATCATCGCACTTTTTACTGGCAATGGGGTCAAACCGCCCATGGCGCACAGCGAACCATCAGTCATGACCTCGCATAAATCAAGCAGGAGTTTCTTATTTTCATCAACTCTTACGCCTTGAATTATCAAATCGATAGTTTCAGCACCGCGCGTAGAGCCGATGCGACATGGAGTGCATTTACCGCAGGATTCGATGGCACAGAACTCCATGGCGAACTTAGCTTGCACTGCTAGATCAACACTGTCATCAAAAACAACAACTCCACCATGTCCCAGCATTCCACCGGCTGCGATCAGCGACTCATAATCCATCGACGTTTCAAACTGGGCAGTTGAAAAATACGCACCAAGAGGTCCACCAATCTGTACTGCACGCAATGGACGCCCAGTCAAAGTTCCTCCACCATATGTATTGACCAATTCATTGAGCGTTATGCCAAAAGCTGTTTCAACTATTCCGCCACGAGCAATGTTTCCAGCTAACTGAAATACTTGCGTACCAAGTGATCTACCAACGCCTCGTGCTTTGTAGGCATCAGCCCCATCAGCCAAAATCATCGGAACCGTTGAAAGTGTAAGCACATTATTAATAACTGTTGGTTTACCGAACAAACCTTCAATCGCTGGCAACGGTGGCTTAGCGCGGACTACTCCACGCTTGCCTTCAATACTTTCCAGCATTGCCGTTTCTTCGCCACAGACATACGAACCGGCTCCAACACGAATCTGAATATCAAATGCATGCGCAGAACCTAATACCCCATCACCCAGCACTTGATTGTTTCGGGCGACATCGATTGCCTTTTGAAACGTAGAAATTGCTTGTGGGTATTCAGAGCGTATGTATACAAAACCTTTAGTTGCACCTACCGCTATGGCCGCAATTACCATTCCTTCGATGAGAGTGAATGGGTCTCCTTCAATGAGCATTCGATCAGCAAATGTTCCGCTATCACCCTCATCGGCGTTACAACAAATATATTTTTGTTCACTTACTGTCTGGGCGACGGTTTTCCATTTAATTCCCGCAGGAAAACCTGCACCACCTCGGCCGCGTAAACCCGACTCTGTTACCGTTTGTATGACTTCATCGGGCGATAAATTAAGGGCTCGCTGCAAGCCAATTAAGCCACCTTGAGCACGGTAATCCGCAAGAGATATGGGATCAATGATTCCAACTCGTGCGAATGTGACTCGATCTTGATTGGCTAACCAAGCGATCTCATCAGTCTTTCCTAGGTATAAAGCGTGTGATCCTCCATGAAGAAAATCAGCTTCAAAAAGCGAACTAACATCGTGGGCACTGACTGGACCATAAGCAATACGACCAGATGGTGTTTCCACTTCAACTAAAGTTTCAAGCCACAAGGCACCACGAGATCCATTACGAATAATCTCAATCGATGGATCAATTGTCGTAATCGCTGCGGCGACATCGTTGGCTCCAACAGAAATTGCGGCACTATCACCTGGTACAAAAACTTTCATAACCGCGCCGCCGAAATCTTTTTAAGGTTCGCTCGGCCAATTAGTTTTCCATCAACCATTACCGCTGGTCCCAGAGCACAGTTTCCAAAACAGTAAGCATTCTGGACTTCATCACCAAATTTTTCTTTAACAACTTGCTCTAGATCACGAGAACCAACAGCTTGGCAAGCTTCAGCCACACACAATGCAATTACATGTTCAGTTGGTGGCGTTGTACGAAGATCATGATAAAACGTCAATACACCATGAACATCGGCACGTGACTTATTAAAGAAATTTGCAATGAGCTCTACTGCTGCCTTATCTACATAACCAAACTCACTTTGCATCAACTGCAGCGCCATCAAAACTGGTCCCTCTTCATCGCGCAGAGTCGCAAGAAGTATTCGTGCAGCATCCTGTGACCAAGGGACATACTTCATTAGAAAAGACCAACAACCTTTCCATCGATGTAATCTATGCGCTCTGCTGAAGGAATTTTAGGAAGCCCAGGCATCGTCATTATTTCGCCACAGATCATGACGATAAATTCAGCTCCAGCCGATAGCTTCACTTCTCGAATATTGATTGAGTGCCCACTTGGCGCACCGCGTAGTGCAGCATCAGTACTAAATGAATACTGCGTTTTCGCCACGCAAATAGGGAAATTCCCATAGCCGGAGGCTTCTAGCTCTTTGAGCTTGAGCCGTACTTTTGCATCTGCAGTAACTTCCTTAGCACCATAAATCTTGGTGGCTACCGCGTTGATCTTTTCCCAAAGGCTTTGGTCATCTTCGTACACAAACTTCATCTGATTTGGCTGCTCACAAAGCTCGACTACTGCGTGAGCTAAGTCTGCAGCTCCTGCCCCACCATCAGCCCAATGAGTTGCCAGAACAATCTTTACCCCCAAGGCTTCAACCCGTGAGCGAAGTAAATCAACTTCGGCCTGAGTATCGCTCGTGAAGTTATTAATTGACACGACCAGCGGAAGGTTATAAACATCTTTGATGTTGTTAATGTGACGTTCTAAGTTAACGATTCCAACTTCAAGGGCGTTTAAGTTTTCTTCAGTAATTGTCTT
>CANKCT010000039.1 GCA_947480465.1 Actinomycetota bacterium | reverse complement strand
GGTTCGAGTCCATCTAGGCCCACCCGTTCTAATACGGGGACCTAGCTCAATTGGTAGAGCACCGCCTTTGCAAGGCGGGGGTTAGGGGTTCGATTCCCCTGGTCTCCACATGACTCAAGAAAAAAATATAACTAGCGCAACTCTTCACACTTCACTCGGCGACATTGTTATCGAACTTTTTCCAAACCACGCACCAAAGACAGTTGCAAACTTTGTTGAACTTGCAACTGGTGCAAAAGAGTGGACGGACCCACGCACTGGAGATAAAACAACAGCAAATCTTTATGATGGAACTATTTTTCACCGAGTAATAGATGGCTTCATGATTCAAGGTGGAGACCCACTAGGTCGCGGAACCGGTGGACCTGGTTACCGTTTTGCAGATGAGTTCCACGGAGAATTGGTTTTTGATCGTCCATACATTCTTGCAATGGCCAACTCTGGTCCAGGCACAAACGGTTCACAATTTTTTATCACAACCGCGCCAACAACATGGTTAAACCGCAAGCATTCTATCTTTGGTGAAGTTAAGGATTCTGCTAGCCAGGCAGTAGTAGACGCTATAGGTAAAGCGAAGACTGGCGCGCAAGATAAGCCACTTACTGACATTACGATCAACAGCATCACAATTGCTTAAACGTTCAGCAACCTATTCTTTAATTGCAGTTATCTGCGGTGCATACCTGCTGCAAATACTTATACCTTCATTTGAATTTGATTTAGCTTTACCAAATCTTGATTATTTGAAAGCAACCAATGAGTGGTATCGATTATTCACTGTTGCATTAGTACATGCAGGGTTGCTGCATCTTGGTTTTAACATGTATGCCTTAATGGTGTTAGGAAATCCTCTAGAAGAAGCGTTTGGCAAAAACAAACTATTAATTATTTTCTTTTTCTCTCTACTTACTGGATCTTTAACCTCAGCTTATTTTGCGTCTGCGTCCAGTTATTCTGTTGGAGCATCAGGAGCAATCTTTGGATTATTTGGAGCGCTGGCGATTGTTGGAAATAGAATCGGCGCAGACGTGCGATCAATTTATGTAATTATTGGAGTTAACTTCGCAATCGGATTTGCATTAGGTGGAGTTGATTGGAAAGCCCACCTTGGCGGGTTGGTTGGTGGCTTAATCAGCGCGCAGTTCATATTAAACAAACGATAGAACTTATCCACAGCGGTTACCCACAGTGTGGAGAGTTACAACGGTGTAATTAGCGCCAGCGGGTAGCGAGCGAGAATCCAACACCAATGAAGCTAAAGCCAATAATCATGTTCCAGGCACCAATACCGGGAACTGGATACTGAGTTTGGGTGACATAGAAGGCCACGATCCAAAAAAGTCCAATAAGGAACGCGGCAACCATTGTTGGGGCCAACCACTTAGGGCTCTCCACGGGGGCGTGGGGGGCATCAACTACCACCTGGGCCTCATGGGTGTGCTGTTCAATAACTTTCTTGCGGAGCTTTGATTTAGGCATACGCGAAAGATACACCATGAGTAAGAATGCTCCTATGGCCACAAAGATTCTCGTCATCGACAACTACGATTCTTTCGTCTTTAACTTGGTGCAATACCTAGGCCAACTTGGCGCAGAGTGCACTGTTGTGCGAAATGATGCCGTCGCCGCCGAAGAGGCAAGCAATTATGACGGGGTCCTCATTTCTCCAGGTCCAGGGATTCCAGAAAAAGCTGGAGTAAGTATTGCGATAATTAAGTATTGCGCTGAAAAAAAGATTCCATTGTTTGGTGTGTGCCTCGGACATCAAGCTATCGGAGTTGCATTTGGTGCAACAGTTTCGCGTGCTCCCGAACTTCTCCATGGAAAAACATCACTTGTTCACCACAATGGTGAAGGGATTTTATCTGGCTTACCTACACCCTTTACTGCTACGCGTTATCACTCGCTATGTGTAGAGCGAGATACTGTCGGCGCAGATCTTGAAATTACAAGTACAACCGAGTCAGGGATTGTTATGTCTATGAAGCACCGCAATCTTCCAATTGAAGGCGTGCAGTTTCATCCCGAGTCTGTTTTGACTGAACACGGTCATGCGATGTTAGCTAACTGGCTATTTGAATGTGGAGATAAATCCGCGCGACAAAAAGCAATAGGACTTTCACCAGTTGTTGGAATGAAATCTTAAGGCGCTTTATTTATGGTAATCGTTACTGATTTACCAATCGTCTGAGTTGTTCCTGGATCAGGTGCTTGTCGGATAACAACACCTTCAGGTTGATTTGGATCGTAAGCCTCTAGTTCGTTAACCAAAAATCCGACCTGAACAAGAATTGTCTTTGCTTGAATCGCGTCAATTCCAATCAACTCTGGAACCTCAATCTGCCCACTTGCGATTTGCAAAACAACTCCACTTCCAGCAGTAATTGTTGATCCAACATCAGGAGTAACTTTTAAAATCGTTCCAAGAGGTTCATCAGATGGCACCGCTTCAGTTTGGGAAACCAATAATCCAACGGCCGCTAATGCTGCCCGTGCATCAATTAAAGACATCCCTATCAAATCTGCAGGAACTATTGCATCTCCTGGGCCATCAGAGAGTGTAAGCACAACACCCGAGCCTTTTTGTGCACGAGTTGTTGCAAAAGGGAATTGATTTGCAACGCGGTCTTTAGGAATGCGGGCATCATGGGCACGAGTAATGGTGACCACATAATCAGTCAAAAACGCCTCAGCCTCAGCCTGTGTCAAGCCAACCACATTTGGGATTTGAGGATAAGTGGCAACATTTGCAGTTGGCTTCAAGGCAATAACTCCAGCAGTGATTGTTCCTAAGAGCAATCCCACCGAGAGCAGCGCAATCAAAATTTTACGCCTAGAAATCTTTTTGCGTGGCGCTCTTGTTTGCAACTCTTGTCCAGAACTAATTTTGAATAAATCATCAAGCATTAAACCTGCAGATTGATATCTATCTTCAACCTTTTTTGCCAGTGCAACACTTAACACAATATCAATTCCAGGCGGAAGATCTGGTTGTAAATCACTCGGGGCAATCAAAACACCCGACACATGTTGATAAGCAATCGACACGGGTGTGTCTCCAGTAAAGGGAGGTTTACCGGTGAGAACTTCATAGAGCAAACACCCTGTTGAATAAATATCACTGCGAAGATCTGCAACTTCACCCAAAGCTTGTTCAGGGGATAAATATTGTGCTGTGCCAACTATGTTCCATGTATTAGTTAAAGTTGCACCAAGGTCAGCAAGTGCTCGTGCAATACCAAAATCCATCACTTTTACATCACCTTGATCAGTAATCATGATGTTTGCAGGTTTGATATCTCGGTGAACAATTCCGCGCTCATGTGAATACTCAAGCGCGGCTAAAATTCCTTCCCCAATTTCCAAAGCTCGCTTGAGAGGTACGCGTTCACCTCTATGGATTAGTTCGCGCAACGTATGTCCGGAGACATATTCCATAACAATGTATGGTGCAGGCACTTCCCCAGAGTCATAAACGGCAACTATTCCAGGATGATTTAAACCCGCCGCAGCAAAGGCCTCTTTTCGAAATCGAGCAACAAAAGATGGGTCCCTCGCCAAATCACTTCGTAATACTTTGACGGCAACACGTCGGGCAAGTCGAATGTCTTCAGCAACATAAACATCAGCCATTCCACCCGTGCCTA
Organism: Actinomycetota bacterium; assembly: GCA_947480465.1. Lineage (GTDB taxonomy): Bacteria > Actinomycetota > Actinomycetes > Nanopelagicales > Nanopelagicaceae > Planktophila. Next base: position 3,934 of record CANKCT010000039.1, on the reverse strand, counting down.
TCATTTCACCAAGTTTGTAGCGATCACCTAAAAGTGAGTTAATCACAGCGCTGCTCCTAATACTTCATTTTCAAACACTTCTGCAGATGTAACATCTGCAATAAGTACAGTTATGTTATCGGGAGCGCCTTGAATATATGTAGCATCGATAAGTGCCTTAACTGCAACATCTTTATCATTTTTCTTAAGAAATGTTTTAATCTCTCTCTCGGTTAATACCCCAGATAATCCATCACTACATAATAAATATCGATCGCCTTCTTTAGCATCATAGACTTGCAACAAAGGGACTATGTTTTCATCCCCCATCAAAGCTTGAGTAAGAACTGATCGTTGCGGATGATCGAGTGCTTCAGTTTCAGTAATTGCACCTTGACTTAATAGTTCTTGAATTACGGTATGGTCGTTACTCAATTGTTCAAAAGTATTTCCACGAAGACGGTAACACCTAGAATCACCAATATGTAAAAGCGCTATGGAATCATTATGGGCAAGCAGAGCAGTTAGTGTTGTACCCATCCCACGAAATTCAACCGCCTCACGCGCATAGTTACCAATTTCAGAATCAATCGTATAAAGCGAATTCAACAATAAATCTTCTATTGAGTCCGAATCAATAGTTGAATCTGTCAACATAGGCATCAATGATTGAAGAGTTCTAATTGCAATCTTTGAGGCGACTTCGCCACCAGCGTGACCACCCATTCCATCAGCAACGGCAATCAAGCGACCAGATACAAATGCCGAGTCTTCATTGCCGCTTCTGACCAAACCAAGGGCCGAGCGCGCACTGCTGTCGAAGTAAAAGCCACCCATAATAGGTAAGCCTAACCCCTGTTAATCTTTAATCATGAAGATTTACGCACACCGCGGAGCATCGATTGATTTTCCAGAGATGACCATGCGTGCATATAAAGGCGCAGTTGATGCCGGGGCCGATGGTTTCGAATGTGATGTCCGAATTACAAAGGATAATCAACTTCTTCTTTGGCATGACGCTGACATGAAACGGATTGCGAGTTATTCTGGTCGAGTCGCTGAGATGAATTATCTAGAAATTAAACGTCATTATCCAGAAGCTATTTTATTAGAAGACCTCCTTGAGTTAGCTCGGGATCACAAGAAAGAGTTAGCGATTGAAACTAAACACCCAGTACCAACAGGCAGTTTGGTTGAAAAGAAAGTAATGGAGCTAATCGCTGAAGAAAAACCATTTGCCGCTGTGACAATTATGTCTTTTTCATGGCTTGCTATTGAAAACATCCGAAAAATCAACCCTCAACAAAATACTGTCGCTTTGCTTGAAGATCGCTTCAATGGCCTGATGCGCAGGTATACATCCGCACATTTCTTGGGCCCAAGCGTGGAACTTCTTCGCTCCAAGGTTGAACTCACCCACGAACATCGCAAACTCTTTGTTTGGACCGTGGATGACGCCGACGATATGCGCTTTTGTTTAGATAATGGAGTAGAGGTTTTAATTACAAATAATCCGTCATTTGCACGTAGAACACTCGGGTATAATTAACAAGTGAGTACATATGCATATTTAGGCCCTAAGGGAACTTTTACTGAAGCGGCTTTAAAAAAAATCACCTCTTCAAACGACTCATTGATTCCCTATGCAAATGTAACTGCAGCCTTAGATGCAGTGCGGGTTGGTAAAGCTCACTTTGCTTTAGTGCCCATTGAAAATTCAGTGGAAGGTGTTGTTGCGCGAACTCTTGACGAACTAGCGACAGGCACACCTTTAGCAATTGTTGGTGAAGTAACTCTTCCTGTTTCATTTGCCTTAATGGTTAAGGGTGATTCAAGTGATATTCGCCGAATAGCTACACACCCTCATGCAGAAGCACAATGCCGTACGTATATAGCTCTTAACTATCCTGAGGCAGAATTGATTGCAACAGCTTCGACCGCGGCAGCAGCAGAGGCGATCGGACGCGGAGAATTCGATGCCGCTATTGCCGCACCTGTTGCCGCCGCACATTACGGGCTTCGCGTTATTGCCGACAATATTGGCGATAATTCTGGTGCGGTCACACGTTTTGTGTTGGTGTCAAAACCAGGAACGCTTCCGAAAGCGACTGGCCTTGATCGGACATCTTTAGCAGTCTTCATTGGAATCGATCACGCAGGCGCTTTGTTAGATATTTTGACTGAGTTTGCCAAGCGCAACGTAAACCTCACTTTTATTCAAAGTCGTCCGACTGGTTTAGAGCTTGGGCACTACCATTTCATCATCGATGCAGAGGGTCACGCAACTGACGTAGCGGTAAAAGAGACAATAGAAGCCTTGCGCGCCATCTGTGAAGATATACGTTTCCTCGGTTCATACCCGCGAGAAAAGGCGAGCAAATGATTGACATTAAAATCCTGCGCGAAAATCCAGATGCTGTCAGAGCGTCACAAAAAAACCGTGGGGAAGACGAAACTATCGTTGATAAAGTTTTAGCAAGCGATGATGCGCGACGAGTTGCGCTTAGTGAGTTTGAAACCTTACGTGCAGAACAAAACACACTTTCTAAAGCAGTAGCGACAGCAAAAGGCGACGAGAAGAGCGCTTTGCTAGAAAACGCTAAAACACTTGCAGGTAAAGTTAAAGAAGCCGATACCAAGCGAGCAGAGTTAGAGGAAATAGCCAAGAACAACATCATGCAACTCTCAAATATTTTGGACCCTTCCGCCCCAATTGGGAAAGAAGAGGACTTTGTAGTTATTGAACATGTTGGGACACCTCGAACATTTGATTTCGAAGCCAAAGATCATGTGGAGCTTGGTAAGTTACTAGGAGCAATCGATACCGAGCGAGGAGCAAAAGTTGCTGGATCTCGTTCATATTATTTAACGGGTTCAGGTGCGATGCTTGAATTCGCCCTTGTGAATTATGCAATTTCCTCGGCAGTACAAGCAGGCTTTACACCTGTTATTCCCCCAGTTTTAGTTAATCCTTCAGCAATGGAGGGAACTGGATTTTTAGGACAAGCCGCTGAGAACGTTTATCATCTTGAAAAAGACGATGTTTATTTAGTGGGAACTAGTGAAGTTCCGCTAGCAGCTTTTCATATGGATGAAGTATTACCTGTAGAAAAACTTCCAATTAGATATGCAGGTTATTCATCCTGTTTTCGCCGTGAAGCTGGAACATATGGCAAAGACACTCGGGGAATTATTCGAGTACACCAGTTTGATAAAGTTGAAATGTTTTCATTTTGCCACCCAGATCAAGCCCAAGAAGAACACAAGCGTTTATTGCAATGGGAAAAGGACTTCCTAGATGCAATGGAAATCCCATACAGGGTTATTGATGTCGCATCAGGAGACTTAGGTTCTAGCGCTAATCGCAAGTTTGATATCGAAGCATGGATTCCTACACAAAATGCTTACCGAGAAGTTACAAGCACGTCTAACTGCACCGAATTCCAAGCGCGCAGATTAAACATTCGCTTTAAGGATGCAGATGGAACTAAGAGTGTTGCAACCCTCAATGGGACTTTAGTGGCAATTCCACGCATGATTGTTGCAATTTTAGAGAATCACCAGAATGCCGATGGAACTGTAAATATTCCAAAAGCGCTGCAAGCATTTCTTGGTACAGAACGATTTGAGTTGGTGTGAGTAAGCGCCCAAAATTAATTGCGACTGATTTAGACGGGACCATAGTTCAACACGATGGGACTATTTCTGCTCGCACTATTGCTGCATTTTCAAAAGCGCATGATTTAGGTGTGCATATTTTTTTTGTAACGGGGCGACCACCAAGATGGATGAATGAAATTCGAGACACCTTTAATTTTGGTGAAGCTATTTGCGGTAATGGAGCGATGCTTTATAACCTAAAAACAAGTACTGTCACTGAAGAGTGGATGATTACCAAAGAAGATCAACACGAGGTTGCTCAACGCATGCGGACAGCGATTCCACAAATTTCCTT
>CANKCT010000038.1 GCA_947480465.1 Actinomycetota bacterium | reverse complement strand
GTTACAACTGCCATGGCAGGGTTACTCCTTCTTAGTTTTTTAGCGCATGCGCAAAAAACCGCTCGGTTGTGGCTTAACTATTTGTTAGGCCCGTCGCACTGAGATTCATCGACCGAATAAACGGACCGAGATGATTCACCAACCAAAAGGTTAGGCAGTGCTGAGATGTCACTGTCAGATTGCTCCAACGGTGCAGGTGGAATCTTACCTGAGCTGCGAGCGCAGAATTACCGCCGAATTAGGCGTAAAAGGCCCCAGGCCGAAATCCGAAACATGGCCTCAGCGGCAATAGAAAATGACATTTTGCTTGTGCCTTGAGCCCGCTCGATGAACGTGATTGGTATTTCACCTATGGAAGCGCCACAAGCTAAGGCTCTGCGGGTCATCTCGATTTGAAAACAGTATCCCTCGCTTTTGATTGAGGCAACATTCATCTTCTTCAGTAGTTGTGCATCATAAATTCTAAAACCGGCTGTTGAGTCTTTAACTCCGAGGGCGAGCAGGGCATTTGCATACGTGTTGGCTCCGCGGGATAGATATTCACGGAATTTGCTCCAATTTTTTGTCGCTCCATCCTCAATCCACCGCGATCCAATCAAGAGGTCTTCACTACCAATCCACTCCATCATTTTTACCAAATCGGCAATCTGATGTGATCCATCGGCATCCATTTGAATAATCTGTTGGTAACCGCGGTCAATTCCCTCTTTAAAGCCAAGTCGGTAGGCACTTCCGAGACCAAGCTTTCCGCTTCGGGAAATCACTTCAACGCCTTTGGCGCGACAAAATTCAGCAGTGCCATCAGGTGACCCATCATCGATGATTAAAATGTCAACTGGAAGTGCTGCGAGTCCATCCAAAAGCCGACCTATACTTTCGATCTCATTGAATGTAGGAACAACTACTAAAGATTTGTTATGCACGTGGGTGCGCCTGCTTAAATACTTTATGAAGACGTTCGGTGGAAACATGGGTATATATCTGCGTTGTTGCAAGTGATGCATGGCCCAAAATCTCTTGCACTGTTCGCAAATCAGCGCCACCTTCCAATAAATGCGTAGCTGCTGAATGCCTCAATGCATGAGGACCCATGCGCTCGATTCCTTCTATAGCTGAGAGTGCCTCGTAAACAACGGTGCGGACTGTGCGCTGATCAATTCGTTTGCCGCGAGCGCCTAAGAAAACCGCCTGTCCTGATTCGGGCCTGAGTAAAGAATCGCGGCCATCGGCAATCCAGGTTTCCAGCGCCTTCACAGCATGCTTTCCCATCGGAATTGTCCGCTCCTTATTTCCCTTACCTAAGACTCGAATTGTGTTGCGATTGTAATCAATATCGCCGAGGTCTAATCCACACAGTTCGGCAACTCGAGCGCCTGTGGCATAGAGGAGTTCAAGAATCGCGAGATCCCGCAGGGATATCGGTGTATTTTCCTCGCCTGCTCGCTGTGCCATGGACTCCATAGCGGTCTGTGCTTGGCCAATCTCCAAAACCTCAGGCAGGGTTCGATGAGATTTTGGCGTAGCTAAGTTGGCTCCTACATCTTTTTCAATATATTTATTCTTATATGCCCATTGAGTAAATAATCGAATAGAAACTGCACGCCTTGCAATCGTGGTCCGCGCGCCTCCTTTTACGGCTTGATTAGCTAACCATGATCGCAGGTGGGAAAGTTCAAGTGCTGAAATCTCCGTGATTCCCAAGGCTGACAGGTATTCAACCAAGGAGGCTAAATCGCCCATATACGCTCTCAACGTATGCGGTGAAAGATTGCGTTCGACCGTGAGGTGTCGCTGAAAGTTTGTCACCAAAGCTTCCACATCAGGGCTCATGGATGAAGGCTACATCGTGACATTTCCATCTAGGTGCTCGGTCGGTGCGATTTGGCGGTTTCCAATCGGTCGCACTATTGACCAGTCACTGAACAGACCACGCACTGGTTATCCCGTATTTGTCGGTGCACCCCACTAAATTCACACACTCGGGTTGAGCATGTCGATCTCCAACATGCTTTGAAAACTCTACGAAAAGGGGCCCTGCACATGTTTATCACCTTGGTCTCCGAATTTGCTGCCTTTCTCGTGAAAGACGAGCACTCGATAGAAGAGCTTTTAGCTCATGTTGTGGAAACAACTCTCCAGCCACTTCAAGCAACATCAGCATTTATCTCTGAACTAAACAACGAAAACCAGGTCAAATACGTTTCACAATATGGATTTAAGCAATCCACAATCGATCCCTACTCTACTTTACACAATCTTCAGGATCGATATCCAATTACCGATGCAATTCGAGAGCGAAGTACTGTTTGGATAAACACTTTGCCAAAATGGCCAGACGAGTACGAGTTACTCAAAGCCTTACCTTATGAAAATGGTGAAAAAAGCTTTATCTGCTTCCCTATTGAAAAACGCGGTACACCAGTTTCTGTCTTTGGTATTTTCTGTGAGCCAGTCATCCAACCCGACGCAGAAATTGATACATTTTTAAAATCCATTGGAAATTTATTGTCACTCTACATCTATCGTAATATTGATTTGCAGCCGCATCTACGTCGAGTCAGTACCAAGAAAACTATCGAAGCTAATGGAATTTCACATGCAAAACTCACTGAACGTCAACGAGTTATTTTGCGCATGATGAGCGAGGGGCGAACGAATTCTGCCATCGGTGTGATTCTTGGATATTCAGAGTCAACGATTAGGCAGGAAACGATCAAAATATTTGCAATTCTGGAATGTAATGGTCGCCGTGAGGCTTCTCAGCTTTATTTAGAGAATCTTTCGCACACGCCTGACTTTAAATAATCTAATTAGGTTGAAGACCCTGCCGAATCAAACCGAAAGTCAATGCATCTTCTAAGGCCATTGCCGAGGCGGCGATGACATTTTCATGCACGCCTACGGTGCTCCACTCACCCTTACCATCGCTTGTTTCAACTAATACGCGAGTGATTGCTCCCGTTCCTAAACGTCCCTCTAAAATTCGAACTTTGTAGTCAGTTAGTTCTAGGACTTCTAGCTCTGGATAAAGCTTTTTAAGCCCAGTACGCAGTGCGTTATCAAAGGCATTAACTGGGCCATTTCCAGTTCCGCTGCAGATAATTCTTTCACCCTTTGCAGTAACGGTCACTTCAGCTTTGGTCACAATGCTTTGATCTTCGGCACGCTCAACGGTTGTTAACCAATGTTCAATTGAAAAAAATGAAGGGCGCTTTCCGAGAATCTCTTCATTTACCAGTAGTTCAAAAGAAGCATCGGCTGCTTCAAAAGTGAATCCACGCGATTCCATTTCTTTAACTCGATCAACAATACGACCGATTAGTTCTTTATCTCCGCCTAAATCCACACCAAGTTCTTGTGATTTTAATTCAATTGATGCACGACCTGCCATGTCAGAAACCAACATTCGCATATCGTTTCCGACAGATGCTGGATCTTCATGCTGATACAAAGATGGATCCACTTTAATTGCACTGGCATGGAGACCTGCTTTATGCGCAAATGCCGAGACACCTACATATGGCTGTCTGGCACTTGATGAAACGTTTGTAACTTCAGCAATTGCATGTGAAATCCGAAATGCCTCACGCAACAAATTACTTGGCAGGACTAACTTGTCTTTCTTTAACTCTAAGTTAGCGATGATAGTCACAAGATCAGCATTACCAGTACGTTCGCCATAACCATTGAGAGTGCCTTGAACATGTGTTGCACCTGCTGCTACCGCTGCCATTGAATTAGCAACTGCACATCCGGTGTCATTGTGACAGTGAATACCTAAGCGGGCAGAACTTGTAGTTAAAACATCATGAACTACTTGTGATAATTCATCTGGCAGCATTCCACCGTTGGTATCACACAAAGCAATTACATCAGCGCCAGCTTCGGCTGCAGTTCGTACAACTTCTAAAGCGTATGCCTTGTTATGTCGGTAGCCATCAAAGAAGTGCTCTGCATCTAGAAATACCCGCTGGCCCTCTGCAATTAGATGCGTAACTGAATCACGAATCATTGCTAGGTTTTCATCCAATGTAGTTTTCAGTGCTAAATCTACGTGACGATCAAATGCCTTTGCCACCAGCGTCACTGCAGGAGCACCAGAATCACGAAGTGCACCTAATAGAACATCATCAGCGGCTTTTACATTGGGACGACGAGTTGCGCCAAAGGCGACAAATGTAGCGTTCTTCAGAACTAGCTCTTTTTTAGCTCGAGCAAAAAACTCAGTATCTTTCGGATTAGCACCAGGCCAACCACCTTCGATAAAACCAACGCCTAAATCATCTAAGTGGCGAGCAATCGCTAACTTGTCATGAACAGACAGATTTAGACCTTCTTGTTGTGCGCCATCACGCAAAGTGGTGTCGTATATATGAAATGCATCGGAGACTGGCATTAGCAAACCTTACGAACCCAGTTATGTGTATCAGTAATTGATCCATGCTGAATACCCAATAAATGATTGCGGATCTGCATTGTGATTACACCAGGCTGACCATCTCCAGTTACCCAAGTGCCCATGGCACTTTTTGCTTGTCCGACTGGGGATACAACGGCGGCCGTACCGCATGCAAAGATTTCGGTGATCTCACCTGATGCAACACCGTCTCGCCAATCTTCAACACTTAACATGACCTCTTCGGTTTTATACCCGAGATCTTTTGCAACAGACAAAATTGAGTCGCGAGTTATGCCTGGCAAAAGTGTGCCCGTTAACTTGGGAGTTATCACAGATGCATCTGCGCCAGAACCCTTAACAAAATAAAGATTCATGCCGCCCATCTCTTCAATCCATTTGCGCTCTTTGGCATCAATCCAAACAACTTGATCGCAGCCTTCTTTTGCGGCAGCTTTTTGGGCAACTAGTGAAGCTGCATAATTGCCACCACACTTTGCTTCGCCCGTTCCACCAATAGCAGCACGCACGTATTCAGTTGAAATCCAGACCGAGACGGCTTTTGATGGATCAAAATAAGCTCCGGCGGGCGTTGCAATCAGAATGTATGTTGCCTTATTCGAAGGACGCACACCTAAGCCAACTTCGGTTGCAATCATGAAAGGGCGGATGTAGAGCGACTCCCCTACTTTGCCGGGAACCCAACCCGCATCTTGCTTAACTAAAGTTTCCACCGTTTCAAGAAATAGTGATTCCGACATTTCAGGAAGTGCCAATCGTGCAGCAGATTTCGCAAAACGTTGTGCGTTAGCTTCGGGGCGAAAAAGGGCAATTCCACCATCTGGTTGACGATAGGCCTTCATGCCTTCGAAAATCTCTTGGCCATAGTGAAAGACGGCAGTTGCTGGATCTAGCGAAAGCGGACCATAAGGTTTTAATTCAGGTTCACTCCAGCCATCTTTTTCACTCCACTCACAAACCACCATATGGTCTGTGTAGTACTTTCCAAATCCACCTTCGGCAACTAATGCATTGCGTGTTGCATCATCTTTGGCATGTGGGTTGAGTGTAATTTTCATGGGTTATAACGCTGCGACGAGCGCGTCTCCAACTTCAGATGTACTGCGTTTTTTATCGCCACGTGATAACAAATCTGCTGCAACTGCTCGCTCAACATCACGTGCGGCATCACCATAGCCCAAATGGTCGAGCATCATGGCAACAGACATGACAGTTGCAGTTGGATCGGCGATAAATTTTCCTGCAATATCAGGTGCAGATCCGTGGACAGGTTCAAACATTGATGGGAACTTACCTGTTGGATTGATATTTCCAGACGCTGCAAGACCAATTCCCCCACATATTGCCGCTGCAATATCAGTGAGAATATCGCCAAATAAATTATCGGTAACTACAACATCAAAGCGCTCTGGGTTGGTAACGAAGAACATTGAAGCTGCATCTACATGTAAATAATCAGTAGCTACGTTTGGGTACTCTTTGGCAACTTCATTAAATGTGCGTGACCATAAACTTCCAGATCTAGTGAGCACATTGTTTTTGTGAACCAAGGTTAATTTCTTACGTTCACGCTTCATCGCACGTTCAAATGCATCACGGATAACGCGCTCTGCCCCGCGGCGAGTATTTAAACTCTCCTCAGTTGCAACTTCATGATCAGTGCCCTCAGCTAGCACGCCACCTGCACCGGCATATGGACCTTCAGTGCCCTCACGTACAACGATAAAATCGATTGGGGCTTTGGTTGATAGTGGACCGGTAACTCCTGGCATCAATCGTGCTGGACGCAAATTTACATACTGATCAAAGGCAAAGCGCAGTTTGAGTAAAAGTCCGCGCTCCAAAATTCCGCTTGGAACAGTTGGATCTCCTACTGCGCCGAGCAAAATTACATCGGCTTTAGCAATCTCTGCCAAAGTAGCATCAGGTAAAACTTCACCTGTGCGATGCCAAAAAGCCGCCCCTAAATCAAATGGGATTCGCTTGAATTCGACATCATATTTCTTTGATACAGCGTCTAGAACCTTCAATCCCTCATTGACCACTTCAGGACCGATTCCATCACCTGCGATGACAGCTAAATTAATACTTTTCATTAATCCACCAATACAACTGCGCGAACCGATTCGGCGTTTGTCTCTTTCTTTATAGTAGCAAGAATTTCATCACTGACATCAGAGTCAACAGTTAATGCCATCAGTGCTTTTCCACCGACCTCACTGCGGGCTACTTGCATGCCCGCAATATTGATACCTGCTTGACCAAGAGTGTGGCCAACAGTACCGATGACGCCGGGTTGATCTACATAGCGCAAGAATAAAATATGCGCAGTTGGTGGAAGATCTAATGAGAATGAATCTATCCCGATAATCTTTTGAGTCTGCTTGATTCCCATGAGTGTTCCATCAACCGTCATAGATTTTCCGCTGCCAGTTGCCGCACGCAAAGAGATCATTGAGCGATATTCAGCGCTATCTGCGGTTGTCGATACTGCCGAAGTCATGGCACGTTCAGCGGCAAGTCCAGGCGCATTAACGTACGTCACTTCTTCCGCACCAACTGCAATGAGTGAACCTTTGAGCGCGCTGATGGCAAGAATCGATGAATCGTGAACCGAAATCTCGCCACGTACTTGGATATCCATGTGCACTGGTGCTTCACCAAGTAGTTCGGTGGCAATTTGTGCCATTTTTTCGACCAACGGCAAACTTGGCCTTATCTCTTGTGCAATAACCCCGCCTTTTACATTGACGGCATCTGGTACGAGTTCACCAGCTAGCGCTTTACGGACAGAAACTGCAACAGCGATTCCTGCACGCTCTTGTGCCTCATCCGTTGATGCACCTAGGTGTGGGGTTGCAACGACTTTATCTAGAGTAAATAAAGGAGAATCTGTGCAAGGTTCGGTTGCAAAAACATCAAGTCCAGCACCGCCAACGCGGCCTTCAACAATTGCGTCATAGAGCGCTGCTTCATCTAAGACTCCACCGCGAGCAGCATTAACAATGCGCACCGAAGGCTTAACTTTCTTTAGCGCTTCAACCCCAATCAAGTTTGCGGTTTCTTTAGTTTTTGGCAAGTGAATTGTGATGAAATCAGATGTGCGAAGCAGTTCATCTAAGTCAACTAAGCGGACTCCCAGTTGAGCCGCACGCGCAGGTTGTAGATATGGGTCATAAGCTATGACATCCATTCCGAAAGCTTGCATACGTGCAGCCACTAATTGCCCAATGCGCCCAAAACCAACTATTCCTAAAGT
>CANKCT010000037.1 GCA_947480465.1 Actinomycetota bacterium | reverse complement strand
AACGAGAATTGAATCAATAGAGCCGATGAGGATAATTTTAAATAGAAGTGCAGGAACTCCTGTAAATCCAGCGAAACGGAGCATTAGCCCTGCCTTTCATTTTGAGAGAGTAATTATCTGGTGAAAGAAAAATGCTGGTGCGCTTTAAGAGCGCACCAGCATTTCGCTATTTACTACGCTTTAGCTGCGTCAGCGAAGTTCTTTACAAGAATCGCTGCTGCATCATCCAAAGTCTTATCTACATCGTCACCCTTAACAAAGATGTTTGTGTAGACAGAACCAAGTACGTCGTACCAGTTTGATCCGCCAGCCTTGTTATCAAGGTATGGCGAGAACTGAGGTGTACCTGTCTTTGCAGCATTAGCGATGCCAGTTGTGCGAGCATCCTTAATGACTGCACCGGCTGCCGTATTGGCAGGTGGGCGTGATGATGCTGAAGACATCAAAACCTGGCCTTCGCGAGATGCGAACCAACCTAGAACTAGCTTCTTCGCACCAAGGTCAACTCCATGCTTTGCAGCATATGAAGTCACGTATGCACCTGAGTAATTAACCCACTGTGCACCTTTAGTTGTTGCAGTTAGTCCAGGAGTTGCACCGATTCCGAAGTTGACTCCAGCTGATGCAATACCATCAAAGTTCCAAGCACCAGTGATTCCGAATGGAATCTTTCCAGCCTTGAATGCATCGCCGCAACCATCCCATTGGAAGAATCCGTTGCTCTTACCGTCTGCACCAAGTAGGTACTTCTTTACGTTTGCTTTGTATGAAGCAGAATTTAGAAGTGTCTTACTTAGATCTGGAGTATTTCCCTTGAAGCCCCACGCGCCGCCACCAAGTGCGGTCAGAATTGCGTTTGATCCCCAAGCTCCTTCGAATGCACAGATACCACCAGTAAGACCTTTAGCAGCCTTGTTGTCGGTGTAGTACTTAACCATGTCTTGGAAAGTTGCAGGAATGTCTGCACTTAGTGCTTTGTTCCAAATAAATGCTGTTGTGTCTACGTCAAGTGGAACTCCGTAGGCCTTTCCTTTGTATGACATTGCCTGAATGCCTGCTGCAGGAATTTCCTTCTTAGCTACAGCTGAGTATGTCAGTGCTGCAAGCTTTCCAGACTTTCCACCTTGTGATGCCATGCTAGCTGGGCCAGTCATAACATCTGGGCCACCTGCTGCAGTTGCCTTATCCCATGCGCTCTGAAGTGCTGTTAGCGCAGAAAAGAATTTAACTTTTACAACATATCCTGGAGCAATAGTTGTGTTGCCATCGATAAGTTGCTTTAACTGTGGCCCTCTCTGCTCATCTGCCCAAACAACGATTGTTTTGTTTGCAGCAAATGCAGACGGAACCGTCAGTACTGAAATAGCTAGAGCAATGCTGGCGATAATGCCAACAACGCCCGAACGCTTCTTAGTCATGTAATCTCCTTTAAAATTTGAAAACCTCTTCTTGGGGGTGCAGGTTTCCTCGTAGGCCTATTTCACTGCCTAGACGGGCGAAATGCAAAGCAATAGTGGTGATTACAGGGGTTTTTGGCACCTATTTACTGAATTGTTATAAAGGCTCGGCCTTACATAACCCGCTTGCAGAACTACTTATGGAGCTGCTCGACTGAGCCGTCCCAGCCCTGAACGGCCTCAGGTTTGCGGGGTCCTTTACCGATGTAGCGAGCGGATGGGCGAATCAAGCGGCCCGTGCGCTTTTGCTCAAGGATATGTGCAGACCAACCGGCAGTTCGTGCAGCTGTAAACATCGAAGTAAACAAGTGTGATGGAACTTCTGCAAAGTCCAAAATAATTGCAGCCCAGAATTCAACGTTTGTTTCTAATACGCGATCTGGTTGACGCTCACGCAGTTCTTTGAGCGCTGCTTGCTCTAACGCTTCTGCAACTGCATAACGTGGTGCATTTAATTCTTTTGCAGTACGTCGCAATGTACGTGCGCGTGGATCTTCGGCGCGATAAACACGGTGACCAAATCCCATCAAACGTTCTTTGCGATCTAATAATCCCTTTACATAAGCCGTCGCATCACCAGTCTTTTCAACTTCTTCAATCATGTGCAAAACACGCGATGGTGCACCACCATGAAGTGGACCTGACATTGCGCCAATTGCTCCTGATAGTGCAGCTGCAACGTCGGCACCAGTTGATGCAATAACTCGAGCAGTAAAAGTCGAAGCATTCATTCCGTGCTCTGCTGCAGAAACAAAGTACGCATCAATCGCACGAACATGTGCTGGATCTGGTTCTCCGCGCCAACGAATCATCATGCGCTCTACAACGGTATGTGCTTTATCAATTTCAGATTCTGGAATTGCTGGAGCAATTTGACCTCTCGCAGCTTGTGCTAAATATGAAAGAACCATTACAGATGCACGCGCAAGATTGCTACGCGCTTCTACATCATCGATGTCTAAAAGTGGCTTGAATCCCCATGCTGGTGCCAGCATTGAAATTGCTGCTTGTACATCTACGCGAACATCACCTGAGTGAACTGGTAAAGGAAACTTTTCTGCATTAGGAAGGCCAGGGTTAAACTCATCGTCGACTAGAAGTCCCCAGACATTTCCGAATGAAACGCGTCCGACTAGATCTTCAATATCAACTCCGCGGTAGCGCAGCGCACTACCCTCTTTATCGGGCTCTGCAATTTCAGATTCAAAAGCAATAACACCCTCAAGACCTGGCTTGAAATCTTCTGACACGAGGAGCTCCTTTTTCATAGGCTGCGCACTGGCTTAATTCTGCACCTAGCCAAGGGGTGCTAGCGACCAAGTGCCATGAGGATGCACTCGTTGCCAAAGTGAGGTTCGATACATCTATGACTAACCAGGAGTTCAATCGGGATGAAATCAGGGCCATGCGCCTTTCTTATGGCCAGGCAGGTATTGGTGAACTCAATGCCGACCCATTTGTGGCTTTTGCAGAATGGTTGCGAGAAGCCCATGAAAATCCCATCATCGTCGAAGCCAATGCAATGGTTCTTTCAACCATTGATTCTGAAGTTTCGATAACTACTCGTTCAGTTCTTCTTAAAGATATTTCAGAAGGTGGTTTTACTTTCTTTACTAATTATTCATCGCGCAAAGCCCACTCCATCGAATTAAATCCAGGTGTGAGCCTTTTGTTCCCTTGGTATGCAATGGAAAGACAAGTTGCAATAAGTGGAGTCGCAGAAAAAATCAGTGAAGAGGAGTCACACGATTATTTCGCAACCCGACCTTGGTCATCACAGATTGGTGCTTGGGCTAGTCATCAATCCGCACCTCTTGCATCGCGTGAAGATTTAGAACAACGTTTCACTGGAGCTGCAGAAAAATGGCCTGAAGGAAGCCATGTTCCATGTCCTCCATATTGGGGCGGCTATCGCGTTGTCCCGCTTAGCATTGAGTTTTGGCAAGGTCGATATTCACGGATGCATGATCGAGTGCGCTATGAGAGGAACATCGCAGAAGCTGATTGGGTGATAGGCCGCTACTACCCATAAACTCAGCCAATGAGCGCAGAGATAATCATCCCCCTAAACATCAAACCACGTGATGGTCGTTTTGGTTGTGGGCCGTCAAAAATTCGCCCTGAAGCCTTGGCTGCACTCGCAACCGGAAGTAATTTAATTCTTGGAACATCACACCGACAAAAACCTGTCAAAAATGTTGTTAAACGGGTTCGCGATGGATTGCACACTTTATTTAATCTTCCCGATGGTTACGAAGTAATCATTGGTAACGGTGGCTCTACTGCATTTTGGGATATCGCAACTTTCGGTTTAATCCAAGAGCGTTCACAACACTTAGTTTTTGGTGAATTTTCATCTAAATTTGCGGCAGCCGCCAAAGAAGCACCTTTCTTGAGTGAGCCAACGGTTATCAAATCTGAGCCTGGGACGCATCCGATTTCAGTTGCTGAAGCAGGTGTCGATGTCTATGCACTGACACATAACGAGACAAGTACTGGCGTATCAATGCCAATCCTGCGTCCTGCCGGAACCGATGGAGCACTTGTAGTTGTTGATGCAACTAGTGCTGCAGGTGGTTTATTAGTTAATCCGAAAGAGTTTGATACTTATTACTTTGCACCACAGAAATCTTTTGCGTCAGATGGTGGACTCTGGATAGCAATCATGAGTCCAGCGGCAATTGCCCGTGTTGAGGCAATTAAAGCAAGTGGTAGATGGGTTCCCGCTTTCTTTGATCTGACAATCGCAATTGAAAACTCACGTCTAGATCAGACCTATAACACTCCAGCAGTTGCAACTTTGATTTTGCTAGCAGAGCAAATTGAGTGGATGAATTCCGGTGGTGGTCTTTCTTTTGCTGCCGGTAGAAGTTCGGAATCATCGAGCATTCTTTATTCATGGGCTGAAAAAACAAGTTATACAACGCCATTTGTTGTTGATCCAGCAATGCGATCAAAGGTTGTCGGCACCATTAACTTTGATGAAGCAATCGATGCTACAAAAATTGCTGCCGCGCTTCGTGCAAATGGCATCGTTGATACCGAGCCATACCGTAAGTTAGGTAAGAACCAATTACGAATTGGAATGTTCCCAGCGGTAGAACCAAGCGATGTTGCAGCACTGACTGCATGCATTGATTTCGTAGTAGCTGCGCTGTAATACATGCCAAAGAGCTTTCAACGTGACCGACACTTCTGGGTCATCGCAACTCAGACTGCCATCGTCAACTTTTACTTGGGTGGCTTTGGACCAGCGCAATCACTTCTTCGTGCAGATCAAGGAACATCTCTAACGGTTGCAGGTCTGCACGGTACTGCAATGGGTGTTTCCTCAATAGTTGCCGGTTACGTTAATCCGCTAATCGCGCATCGTTTTGGTCGCACACGAGCTGGATGGGTTGGGCTGGCAATTTTCAGTATTGGGTTAACACTTTTTGTGGTTTCTCCCCCAGTATTTCTAACATTGCCGGCAACCTTGATTACAGGTTTTGGAACTTCAGTCGTCATCAACACCATGTTGACTTCGATGTCGCATCATTATGGCAAAGCCGCAGAAGTCGCTATTCCTCAAGCAAATGGGATTGCCTCAGTTGGATTTGTTATAGGCACTGGTTTGATCGGCGGTATAGCAATTGGTTTTCCACATTTATGGCGCATTGGTCTTTTACTCGCCATACCTGTTGCAATAACACTGTTCTTAGTTGGTCGCGATAAAGAGGAAGTCGAACATATTCCTCATGAAGATGGTCCGCAGAGTGGCAAACTTTCTCGCACATTTTGGATTTCTTGGATTGGTTTTGTCGCTTGCATTTCTAGTGAGTTTGCCGTCTCATTTTGGGCGGCAGCGTTACTGAAAGATCGGGTTGGCTCAACGGCAGCAATATCTACGGTTGCAATTGTTGCGATGGGTACTGGAATGGGCTTGGGGCGTTGGTACGGTGGTCTGGTCTTGAAGCGATTCTCTCTTGATACTCAACTCTTACTCGTAATTTCAATTCAATTTTTTGGCTTCGTATCTTTTTGGTTATCACATTCAATGTTTGTCAGTCTTGTTTCTCTATTTTGTGTTGGCCTGGGCGTATCAATTCAATTCGCACTAGCTTCTATTCGATTAATTGGTTTCAGCGAAGGTCGACCAGATTTAGCGATTGGACGTACTTCTTTAGGCGCTGGAATCGCTATCGCAGGAGCTCCATTTTTATTGGGTGTTTTGGGTGATAGTTTTGGAATATCTCGGGCATACATCATGGTTCCAGTTCTCATTTTGATTGCTTTTTCTATTGTAAAATTCGTACCATCATCACAAGCAAAGGATTAAAACATGAGCTATAAAACACGCAGAATAGTGACTCTGGTAGTGCTATTTGGGCTGATTATTATCATTGCCATCAGCGGACTTTAAAACTGCGGCAACACTAATATCTGCAGGGACGTTGACTTTATTTCGGTATTTAATCCAAACAAAGAGTGATGCGCTCAATGATATTAAGCCGCACAGCGCGATGGTGCGCCTAATTCCGATGTAATCAGTAGCTAGCCCAATTAATGGTGATCCAAATGGGGTGCCTCCCATAAAAATTAGCAGATAAAGACCCATGACTCGGCCTCTAATGGCTTGGTCAGTACTTGTTTGAACAATTGAATTTGCTGAAACCAAAGTTGTCAGCGCTGTTACTCCGCAAATTGGAAGCCAA
Organism: Actinomycetota bacterium; assembly: GCA_947480465.1. Classification (GTDB taxonomy): domain Bacteria; phylum Actinomycetota; class Actinomycetes; order Nanopelagicales; family Nanopelagicaceae; genus Planktophila. The sequence goes on along the minus strand of CANKCT010000037.1, from coordinate 1,554 downwards.
ACAATATAGCTAATGTAATTAGGCAAAATAGAGAGCACCATAATTGAAAGTGAAAAGAGCATTCCACCAATAATGACAAAGCGAGTTGTTCTAAAACGTTCTAAACGCGCAGAGCCGATTGCACCTGTAAAGGAACCAATGGCTATAAACGTTCCCATCAAGCCAAAATTTGCTGGACCTAAGCCAAACTCTTGGGTTGCCATCAATGCATTAAATATCTGAAAATTAAGTCCGAAAGTTGCCAGCGCGAAGACCATAATCATCACAACATAAATATCAGGGCGAGCTTTTGCATACGCAATACCTTCGCGAATATTGCCTAAATTCATGGCCCGATTTTGATTAAAGAATGTCTTTTTATTGAGCTTTAAGAGCGCAAATATTACGAAAAAGTACGAAGCACCGTTGATCAAGAATGAGGGCCCAGTCCCAAAGGCGGCAATTAGCAAACCTGAAACTGCGGGACCAATGAGTCGACCACCATTGAAGTTTGCTGAATTCAGGCTAACAGCATTAGGTAAATCTTCATGACCAACTAATTCGCTGGTAAATGCTTGACGTACAGGTGCATCAATAGCTGTAGAAATTCCCAACAGGCCAGCTAAAGCAAAGACGTGCCACAGAACAACCACATCCGTCATCACAAGTGCGCCGAGTGCAATGGAAGCGGCCCCACCGACAATATTTGTAGCAATTAAGACTTTCCGTTTATCTAATCGATCGGCAAGGACACCCCCGTGAAGTGAGAAAAGTAAAACGGGAGCAAACTGCACTGCAGTTACCAGACCTAGGTACGTTCCATTGTTATTGGTTAGTTCTAAAACGAGCCAATCTTGAGCTATTCGCTGAGCCCAACTACCAATATTTGAAACAGTATTTGCAGGAAAGAGGATTCGGAAATTGCGATGGCGAAATGAACGCCAATTACCATCTTCTTTCACCGCAAAACGCATTACTCTTCTCTCATGGAATCAAATATCCGCTCAGTTGTAACCCTAGTAGCAATTGGAACTATCTGCTGGCTCATTGCTGGCGTAATTGCTCTGGCAATGAACGCTGACGCAAAAATCATTTGGACGTGTGTGGCCGGAGCACTCTTAGGGGTAACAGGAATTCGCTACTCAATTCGACGCGCACGGCGAAGTGGTATTTAAGCTTCTAGTTGAGAAGCGATTCCACGCAGAACTCGGCCTAAACGTTCGGCTTCTGGGCCTGATGGGTGGCGACCATGTCGAAGACCATTTCCCACACGATCTAAAATCTTAATTGTGTCCTCAATCATCGCAGCTAAATCATCTGGGTTAACTCGTGAGTTTTCAGATAATGATGGTGGGGCATCAATAATATGTACTGACATCGCCTGAGGTCCCTTACGGCTATCAGCAACGCTGAATTCTAATTTGGTGCCGGGCTTAACCGTCGATACACCTGCTGGAAGTGAAGATGCGGCAAGATAAACATCTTCGCCCTCATCATTTGCAATGAAACCAAAACCTTTTTCCAGTGAAAACCATTTAACGCGGCCTGTAGGCATTGGGTGACTCCTTAAGGTTT
>CANKCT010000036.1 GCA_947480465.1 Actinomycetota bacterium | reverse complement strand
TTCAGGCTGGCGATCTGCACGGAAATCTTCATCGCGGAAACAGCGTGCAATTTGGTAATACTTTTCCATACCCGCAACCATTAACAACTGCTTGAATAATTGCGGTGACTGAGGAAGTGCATACCAACTGCCTGGTTGTAAGCGAACCGGGACTAAGAAATCGCGTGCCCCCTCTGGCGTTGAGCGAGTTAAATATGGAGTTTCTATCTCAAGAAAAGATTCGTCCTCCATCACTCGACGTATTGTTGATGTGACTTTTGAGCGGAGTCTGAGATTTGCAGCTGGTTTTTCACGACGTAAATCCAAATAACGATACTTTAATCGAACTTCTTCATTGATGTCCGCGTCATTGCCACTATCTATCGGGAAAGGAAGAGGTGCAGACTCACTCAATGTTTTTACATCATCGCCCATAATTTCAATATCACCTGTTGGGATATTGTTGTTTTGATTTCCATCGGGACGAGCCATTACCTCACCGGTAATTTGCAAACACCATTCGGCTCGTAACTGACCGGCAAGTTTTTCGTCGCGAATCACAACTTGCACCGAACCTGATGCATCGCGCAAATCAATAAATGCGACGCCGCCATGGTCACGTCGACGTGAGACCCAGCCTGCTAACGTGACTGTTTTTCCGACATCGGATTTACGTAACGTTCCTGCATCGTGGGTTCTTAACATAATGTGAGGGTTTCCGTTTTCTAAAGTGCGTCGATTAAGGAGTCAATCCTAACCGATGCGCTCACACCGGTATTCATATTTTTAAGCTCTACGCTCTCACTGCTCAACTCTTCATCGCCCAGAACTACTACATACCTAGCGCCACTCTTATCAGCGCTCTTCATAGCGCCTTTAAGTGCCCTATCCCCAAAAGCCAGTTCAACAACTTTGCCGGCATTTCTTAGTCCAGATGCAATTAGCAAAGCCTTTTCCTTCGCCAATTCCCCCAGGGGAATAATGTAAAGATCGGAAACAAAATTTTCACCAGTTATGATTCCTTCGGCTTCAGCGGCAAGAAGCGCGCGATCTACGCCTAATCCAAAACCAATTCCTGAAAGTGCTTGACCGCCAAGCTCTTCCATAAGACCGTCATATCGCCCCCCGCCACCAATTCCTGATTGTGCGCCAAGTAGCTCATGTACAAACTCAAAAGTAGTGCCTGTGTAATAGTCCAAACCACGAACCATTCGTGGATTTATTGTGTAAGAAATATCTAGCAAGTCTAAGAATTTTCTTACTTGCGCAAAGTGCTCTTTTGAGGCTTGATTGAGATAGTCGAGTAAGAGCGGCGCTTTCTCCATTGCACTGCGGACTTCAGGTCGTTTATCATCGAATAAACGGAGTGGATTTAACGCAGCCCGCAATGAGGTTGCTTCATCTAGATTCAACGTTGCGATAAATTGAAGAAGATCCACTCTATGTGCAGCGCGTGATTGAGCATCGCCTAAGGATGTAATATCAAGACGATACTTTTTTAAACCAATTTTCTTAAACCCTGCATCAGCGATTGCGATGATTTCTGCATCGATAGCGGGATCGTTCAAACCAATTGCTTCAACGCCTACTTGATAAAACTGTCTATACCGCCCGGCTTGTGGACGTTCAGCGCGAAAAAATGCTCCGGAATACCATAACTTTGCCGGAAGTTGTCCCCGGTCCAAACCATGTTCAATAACTGCACGCATCACACCTGCAGTTCCTTCAGGGCGCAATGTAATAGAGCGGCCACCACGATCTTCAAATGTATACATCTCTTTAGAAACAACATCGGTAGATTCGCCGACACCGCGAGTGAAGAGTTCGGTGTCTTCAAACACGGGCAATTCAATTAATTGATAGCCGGCGACCCGCGCAGCATCTATGAGGGAGTTTCGAACAAATTCGAAAGCGACCGAACGTGGTGGCAGATATTCACTGACGCCTTTAGGTGCCTGTATTTTTTGCCTCGCCATTAGTAGCGACCTCTAAGTGAAGTCAGATAGGGATTGCTCTTCTTTTCACGGCCCATTGTTGTCTCTGGGCCATGACCGGGCAGCACGCGCAGATGGTCCGCCAATGGCAAAATTTTCTTCCGCAAAGTTTGCTCCATCTGTGTCTCGGATCCACTTGGTAGATCTGTACGACCAATCGAACCAGAAAACAGGACATCACCGCTAACTAATAACTCATCATCAACGATAAAAACCAGCGAGCCCGCCGTATGTCCAGGTGCGTGGATGGCTTTGAAACTCATTCCTACCAACTCCACGACTTCTTCATTGCGCAATTCTCTAACATCGGCTGGCTCAATAAACTCGCCATCGCAGTATGTCGCTATAAATTCTGCGCCATGGATTTTCTCAGGGCTTGCCAATGCGCTCCTATCCAAAGAGTGAATGTAAGCCGGAATCGAATATCCATCGGCTATCGGCTGGATTGAGAATGTATGGTCCAGGTGACCATGTGTGGCGATAATGGCAACGGGTTTCAAGGAGTGCTTCTGCAAGAGGTCTTCCAGGGTATGAGAGACATCGGGCATGCCCGGATCGATGATGACGCACTCACTGCCTGCCTTAGGCGCTAGTACCCAGCAGTTTGTGGCGAATAATGGGGCGGCGAAAGAGTCAACCAGCACAGATGAACCCTCCGACCCATAATGAAGAAATCGATGAAAATGTGCAATTGACGCTCATGCACCTATACAGGGTACCTTTTACCTCCGCACGAATCACGCTCATCCAAGGTGCGCCTTGAGTGAGCACGCACACTGATAGCGACGTTCCAAATAGGAATAACGCGCTGAAAGGATCACGACCATGACCGATCTACATCCACTTCCATCAGCATCAGCGGCATCTGCGCTGATTGGAGATCCTGCAGCGTTTGGCCGAGTAGCTGAAGATGGCACGGTTTATGTCCGCACATCAAGTGGTGAAAAGGCAGTTGGTTCTTATCCGGGGAAAACTCCCGAAGAAGCACTCACCTACTTTGTACGAAAATTCGAAATGCTTGCGGCTGAAATTGCACTGCTTGCAGCTCGAATTAAAAGCGGAGCGTTGGTCCCATCTGATGCATACGTAGCTGTGAAAAAACTTCGTGAGCAAGTTAAGGATTTGAATGCTGTCGGTGATTTAGACGCACTCTCCGCATCGGTTGAACAGATAGAACCGTTGATTGAAGGACATCGCGAAGCGTATGAGGCCAAAAAAGCAGCCGAGGTTGCTGCCAAAAAAGCCCGCTTAGAACAAATTTTGATTGAAAAAGAAAAAATTGTTGCCGAAGCCGAGTCACTCGCACAATCTGAATCTTGGAAAGTTACCGGAGATCGTTTAAAAGTATTGCTCGATGAATGGAAATCTGCCCCACGTCTTGATAAGAAATCTGATGCAGACTTATGGAAACGATTCTCCTCGTCGCGAAATAAATTTGATAAGCGCCGTCGTACGCATTTTGCTGCTTTAGAGTCAGTGCAAAGTGTTGTATCTGATGCCAAGAAAGCAATAGTCGCCGAAGCTGAATCACTTTCAACTTCTACCGATTGGATTGCAACCGCAAAAAGATTTAAATCACTGATGGATGCTTGGAAGGCCTCGGGGCGAGGAAAGCCAAGTGATGATGCAAAATTATGGGCTCGATTTAAAGCAGCACAAGATAGTTTCTTTGCCGCTAAAACTGCCGATCTCGCAAAACGCGAGATTACAATGGCAACTAACTTGATTAAGCGCGAGGAGTTAGTAACGCTTATAGAAGCTGTTCTACCGATTACTAATCTTGATGAGGCTAAAAAAGCGCTTCGTGAACTCTTGAACGAGTGGAACAAAATCGGAATGACACACCGTGATAAGCGTGCGTCACTAGATGCTCGCGTGCAAGCGGTTGAAAGCGTGATGAAGGAAGCTGAAGCTGCACATTGGCGCAAGAGTGATCCAGCAGCGAAAGCAAGGGCCGCAGAGGTTGTAAAGCAACTGACTGACTCAATCGAGAACTACGAAAAGATTGCTGCAAAATCCGAAGCTGCTGGTAACGCAAAGAAAGCCGCTGAATCTCGCGAATCGGCGACTGCCAGAAGAGTCTGGTTAGCTGAGGCAGAAAAGAGCTTAGCTGAATTTAGTTAAATCAATTGTTAGTTGTTCGATAGACATCATAAACGCCTTCGATGTTTCGGACAGCTGCAAGAACTGCATCTAGATGAGTGGCATCAGCCATTTCAAATGTAAAGCGAGAAAATGCTGTTCGATCTTTTGATGTGCTCACCGAAGCACTCAAAATATTTACATGTTGGTCAGAGAGCGTTCGCGTTACATCAGCTAGCAAGGATGCGCGGTCTAAAGCTTCTACTTGGATATTTACTAAAAAAATAGATCCAGCGCCGATGCGCCATTTTACTTTGACCACACGGTCTGTTTGATTTGTGAGTAGGTCTCCTGCATTTGTGCAATCTGCACGATGAATAGAAACACCACTGCCTTTAGTGATGAAGCCCATGATCGCATCGCCCGGTACGGGAGTACAACAGCGAGCCAGTTTCACAAGTACATCATCGGTACCTTCAACATCAACGGCGTTACTTGAACGTCTTGATGTCGGTGCCCTTGTGGGTAGAGCATCCATGGTTGGTTCAGGATGAGAATCTTCGGCGCTGAGTGAAAGAACTAACTTGTCTATTATCGACGCCGCTGAAACATGCCCATCCCCTACTGCCGAATACAGACCCTCAATGTCGGGATATCTCAGTTCATGAGCTAATTCAAGAAGTGAATGACCTGCGAAAATTTTCTGGAGTGGTAAACCCGCTTTTCGCATCTGTCGAGCAATTGATTCACGGCCTGCATCGATTGCTTCCTCGCGACGCTCTTTGCTAAACCACGCTTTTATCTTTGATCGCGCACGTGGACTCTGTACGAAGTTGAGCCAATCTCGACTAGGGCCTGCAAGTTCACTCTTATTGGTTACGATTTCAACGACATCGCCATTGCTGAGCCGAGATTCCAAAGGAACTAGGCGTCCATTTACCTTTGCCCCAGCACATCGAATCCCGACATCTGTGTGGACCGAGAATGCAAAATCGACAGGCGTAGAGCCAGATGGAAGCGCTACAACGCTGCCTTTTGGCGTGAAAACGAAAACCTCTGGAGAACCTAAATCAAAACGTAACGCTTCTAAGAATTCAGAGGGATCTTCGGTTTCTTTTTGCCATTCATGCAACTGACGAAGCCACAACATCTCTGGAGATGTTTCATTATTTTCATGTCCTTGCTTATATTTCCAATGTGCTGCGATACCGAATTCTGCTCGCGCATGCATATCAAAAGTGCGAATCTGTATCTCAATCGCCTTACCCGTAGGGCCGATCACGGTTGTATGTAAAGACTGATATAAATTGAATTTTGGCATGGCGATGTAATCTTTGAAGCGTCCTGGCACGGGACTCCACCGTGCATGAATGGAACCCAACACTGCGTAACAATCACGTACATCATCGACGAGAACTCGAATTCCCACTAAATCATAAATGTCTTTAAACTCACGACCACGTACAACCATTTTTTGATAAACCGAAAAGTAATGTTTCTTACGACCTGTCACGGTTGCATGTATGGCATCTTTAGCTAAATCCGCCGTAACAGTTTCTATTACTTGAGCCGTCAGTGAATCACGCGAAGGTGAGCGCTCGGCAACAAGACGAGAAATCTCTTCAAATTTCTTAGGCTCTAAAACTTCAAAAGATAGGTCTTCTAGCTCCCATTTAATGGCATTCATGCCAAGTCGATGCGCTAATGGAGCGTATATATCTAAAGTCTCACGTGCTTTTCGTTCAGCACTTTCCACAGATACATATTTCCACGTCCTGGCATTATGTAGACGATCAGCTAATTTAATTACTAGCACTCGAATATCGCGAGACATTGCTATAACCATTTTGCGGACCGTCTCGGCTTCGGCAGTAGGTCCGTACGTCAATTTGTCTAACTTAGTGACACCATCAACGAGATTTGCTATTTCATCTCCAAAGTCATGTCGTAACTCTTTCAGTGAATACGGTGTATCTTCGACAGTATCGTGAAGAAGTGCGGCAATAACTGTCTCGGCATTTAGGCCAAGTTCAGCAAGAATTTGTGCCACCGCAACAGGGTGCGTTATGTAACGCTCGCCTGATTTTCGCAACTGACCTGCATGTGCTTTTTCTGCAATCAGAAAAGCGCGCTCTACATCAGAGAGTTTACTTGCTGCGTGATTTTCTTTGAGCGCACTTACAACGGGTGCAATCAAAGTATCCACGGTAACTTCCTACTTGCGACCTTTACGCTTTGGTTGGTTGCGCGGACCACGAGTTTCCCCGCTCGCTACAGCAACGGTCTTCACTGACGAATTGCTCGAAGCTCGTGCCTCCACGCGCTTGGCCAAGGCAATCATCTCTGGTTCTTTTTCACGAAGCTGAGCCAAAACAGGAGGAGCGATGAAGACAGACGAGTATGTTCCGACAGCTAGACCAATGAAAAGGGCTAGGGATAAGTCTTTGAGAGTTCCGGCTCCTAGCAAACCTGCTCCTACAAAGAGAATCGATCCCACTGGTAGTAGTGCTATCAGCGAGGTATTGAAAGAGCGAACAATCGTTTGGTTAACTGCCAAATTCGTGGCTTGCGAGTATGTGCTCTTCGATGTGGCAGCTAAAGTTCTTGTGTTTTCTCTAATCTTGTCGAAGACAACAACCGTGTCATATAGCGAATAGCCGAGAATCGTTAAGAAGCCAATAACGGTTGCTGGAGTCACATCGAATCCAACGAGTGCATAGATTCCTACGGTAATGAAAACATCGTGTACAACCGCAACAATTGCGGCAATCGACATTTTCGGTTCGAATGCCATCGCTAGATACAACATTACACAGATAAGAAAACCGACAAGACCATACAAAGCTTTACGTGTGATCTCCTTACCCCAAGAAGGTCCAACAATCTGTGTATCAATTGACTCGATTGTCACGCCAAACTTTGCAGCTAACGAGTCTTGCACGGCGTTATTTTGTGCAGTTTCCAGTGCCGCAGTCTGTACGCGTACTTTATCGGTACCAATTTTTTGAACGATAATCTCGCCAGGAATTCCAATAGCTTCAACTGCGCTGCGTGCATCTTCAATCGTGGCGGATGCCTTATTGACCGTAAAAGATGAACCACCTTTGAATTCGATTCCAAGATGCAGTCCTTGCAGACTTAATGCCGCAATCGAAAGAAGTATGAAGAGGGCAGAAATCGAATACCAGCGTCGACGCTTGCCAAGAAAATCAACGGACGTTTCACCGCGATAAAGACGACCACCAATGCCTGAGAGTTTTGACATTACTTATGCCTCCTTAGTTACGGTAATGGTTCCAGTGCTCTTGGCCGAAAAGCCAGACAAGCTCTGTCCTGAAGAGAAGAAATTCAATCTAGCGATGAGTGTCACAACTGGTTTTGTAAATGCGAACACCACGAGCAAGTCAACTAATGTGGTGAGGCCTAAAGTGAAAGCAAAACCGCGAACACCGCCAACTGCGAAGAAGTAAAGAAGAACTGCGGCGATAATAGAAACGAAGTCAGCAACTAAAATCGTGTGTCGTGCTCTAGTCCAACCTGTTTCCACGGCCGTTCGCAAGGAACGCCCATCGCGAAGTTCATCTCGAATACGCTCGAAATAAACAATAAATGAGTCTGCTGTTACACCGATGGCAACAATGGCTCCAGCGATTCCAGCCAGAGTAAGCGTAAATCCGATCCACTCACCCAGCAAC
>CANKCT010000035.1 GCA_947480465.1 Actinomycetota bacterium | reverse complement strand
TATTTTGAATTTAAGAAATCGGATGCAATCTGATTCTCTTCCATACGAGCAATACTTTGCAGGATTGATGAACGGCGAATTCAACATAACTGGTGACATAACACCATCATACGCAGGTCTACAGGCAGGAACTTAGGAGCACTCTACAACTCAAAACGTTACAGTCTAAGAACTAATTACCACCTCACGATTCTAGAGCTCGATAAAGTCTTCGAACCTCAAGATATCTATTACGGTATTTTTGAAGAAATGTTTACTGAAGTTAACATTGAAAAGTTCTCAAAATTTTGTGGCGTACCGTCCAATTTCTCATGGGGGTCCGAAAAAATCAATAGTGGTAATGACCACATATCAATAGATTTGGAACTGAGAAAAGAAATCTCAGATTTTTACTCAGAGGTCTATGCTTTCTGTAACAAGCGATTCCCTCAAACCGAATTGCTTTGGAGAGGCTGCCCTCCAGGCTCTTAAACCTAGCTGGACTAATGCAAGGTCCCTTGACGCTGAAACCTTGCCAAACCGAAATTACTTTCTATTTTCTATGGGATAGTTAATCATGGCTGAAAAATTGCGGACTGCAAAAAGATGGACTGCGCGAGATGCAAAGCGCTGCATCATCGTTCCGTCAGATTTAGATCATAAGTATTCGCGTGGGGTTCTTGGGGTAATTACCGGCTCTGCTCAATATCCAGGAGCGGCAGTCTTATCAACGTCGGCTGCAGCCGCCACGGGACTCGGAATGATTCGATTTCATAGCTCCTCTGGATTAGCCCACCTTGTTCTCCATTCAACACCTTCGGCAGTTGTGCAGCCAGGAAAAGTTTCAGCATGGCTTCTAGGTTCTGGAATTTCTGCAAAGAAATACTCTGATGTCTCAACATGGCTAAGGCATCGTTGGTTTAAGTTGGCAACTTCACAAACTGTTCCAACCGTTTTGGATGCCGGAGCTCTTTCATTGGCTGGTGCACTAGAACAACCAACACTGCTTACTCCCCACAGTGGTGAGCTTTCAACTTTGCTCACTGCACGCGGCGTCCCCGTTTCGGTCGAAGCGATTGAAGGTGATCCGAAAAAGTGGGTGCAGGGTGCTGCAAAAACTTTAGGTGTAACTGTCTTGTTGAAAGGTTCAACCACGTACGTTGCTAACGATGACATTTTAATTGAATTGCCACCCGCTACATCATGGTTAGCAACCGCAGGTACAGGTGATGTTTTAGCTGGAATAATAGGAGCATTGATTTCAACTAACAGTATAGAAATATTAAATGATTACAATCGTTTGGCAGAGGTTGCGGCAACGGGTGCATTCATTCACGCTCGAGCCGCGCTCAATGCTTCTAGGGGTGGCCCTATATCTGCGGAATCTGTTGTTCAAGAAATCTCTGGAGCCATCTCTCAAATACTTAAATAAATTGCACCGTTTGAAGTAAATTTATTTATCGTTGCTACTCTGTTGAAATGAATGAACGCCTATTAGTCGTCGTTGATGATGGTTTTGAACTCGCAACGGTGGTTCCAGCACTCAGACTTCATGATTTAGACATCATTGGTGAGGCCCGAAGTGAAAGCGTTGCACTTAATTTAATGAGGCGGTTACAGCCAGATGTGGTGCTTTTGGATATGCATATTGCTGGAATTTCGGCAATCAAAATTGCAATGAATATTCGAAAGATAGATCCTCTAGTTGGAATAGTAATTTTGGAGAGCTGTTCGGATGTACGGTTTTTGGGAGATAGTCTCAATGAAATCCCAGCAGGTACTAAAGTAATTCTCAAGAAATCTGCAACCGATATTTTAGTTCTTTGTAGTGCTATATCCGAATCAAAATTTGCTGCAAGTGAAGGGCATGAAGTTTCATGGATCAATGGAAGCGTTTCAATTCATGAAAAGGCACTTCAGGATATGGCAGTGCACTTGACCGATGCGCAGGTGCAGACACTTCGCCTGGTTGCTGATGGTCTAACTAATGCTCACATTGGGCGGGTCCGATATACAAGTGAAAAGGCTGTCGAGCAGATAATTTCTCGAGTAGCACAAGTATTCAATATTTACCCAGACCATAATCGTAACCAGAGGGTGCAGCTAGTAAATGAGTACTACAAATGGTTAGGCGCGCCTCACCACTAAAGCAATACGCTGTTTACAAACTTCGCTAAAGTTGCCGCTTATGGAACTCGGGCAGATTCGTACGCGTTGGAACGATGTTCTTGATGCGGTATTAGCCTGTGACAGAATCGCTTGGTTGGCTTTTTTTGATGCGCGTTTAGCTGATTTTGATGGACAAATTTTGACGCTTGATTTTTCTGATAGTCGCAAATTAGGCGCGGCACATGAATACTCCGAGGCGAGAATAAGACAGCATGACCTTCTTTCTAAAGTAATTAGTGAAGTTTTAGGCATAGATGTCAAGATTGCAGAACAATGAAACTTCGATCCACATTAGCCACATTCATATTGATTTTTTCAAGTATTGGACTTCCTAGTTCTTTCGCTTATTCACGAGAGCTTTCATTATCTGTTCGCCAGACCCCCTCCCTTACCGAAGCCCTTGTCACTTTTTATGGAACCATGGCTCCGGCCAAATCCGGAACTACGGTCTCAATTCAAATTCAAAGTGATGGGGCATGGAAGCCCACTCGCTTTAAGGCTAAAACGGCTAAAGCTGGTACATGGAAAGTGACGGCTCTAGCCACCTCTTTAAATGCAAAAGTAACATATCGTGCCACCGCAATTATTAGCGGAAAGAAGACTTATTCAAAATCTCGCACAATCACGATCAAGCAAGTTGCAGAAATTTCTGAGATAGATCCAGCTTTAGTGATCGCTCAAGCGGGCCCCGGCGGAAGAATTCACGGTGCGGATATTAGTCGCTGGCAACATCCAAATGATAAAACAATTGATTTCGTGAAAATGTATGATGCTGGGATTCGATTTGTGATGATTAAAGCATCAGATACAAGAGATGAAGCAGATGCACTTGCTTTGAAATATCTTGTTATGGATCATGGTGCCGCACAGGCCGCAGGCATTTATACGGGCTTCTACCACTATGCAATTTTGCCCGATGTAGACAATGACGAAGCGGTAATACGTGATGCAACTGCACAGGCACAAAAAGTTTTATGGCGTCTTGCATCAATTGGCGGCTATACAGAGCGCGATTTGCCCTACGCATTAGATTTAGAAAATAAGTGTGTCCGAATATCGACTTCAGGTGCTTGCCAAAAATATGCGCCGCGTAGTCAAGTCACTTTATGGACAACTACTTTTCTGCGAATTCTCAAAGAAAAAACTGGAAAAACCCCTATTTTGTACTCAGGGCCATATTTTCTAGAAAACTCACTTAATCGAAATGCAGAGTTGACGCAGTATCCGCTGTGGTTAGCGCAGTATGCGATTGATCCAAATGACCCACTTAATCAGCCTGGATTAAAAGTAGGTGGCTGTTATGTTCATTCGTGGACAGGTGCTAACTGTGATTCTCAGTGGACAATGTGGCAATACACCTCCTGCGGCATTGCACCTAAATATGGTGTTCCTGGCTCGCGACTTGATCTCAATCTATTTAGGGGAAGCCCACAAGCATTCATGGATCTCGTCCAAGGAAGTTGGACGCCAGAACCTATTGATGTTATGCCAACTAACGAACCAACTCAGCTAACGGTACTTAAACAATCTGCGAGCACCACTAATAAATATGTCACCTTTAACGTCAGTGTTACGCGACCCGATTTATCTCCTGTGGTAACCGGAAGTGTGAAGTTGGTTTTTGATTCACTTACACAACCAACAAATCGGCCAGTGCAGACAGTTTTACGCGCCACAAGTGGGGAATGGACTTTGGCAATTAAAGGAATACCTGCAGGAAATTACATTGGAAAAATACTCTTTACTGATATCTCCAAAACACATGCTCAGAGCTCGCAAGGAGTGGCATTTAGCGTTGAGCAAGGTCCAACTCCAACCCCTGTGCCTTCTATAACAACTAAGCCAAAACCTAAGCCATCAAAGGATGGCTGTGCTAATCAGATTAAGAATTAACCTTGTGAGCCTGGCTGATTACTTCAGCTAACGCATCTATTTCACGCTCCACAAGAGACTGATAAGCAGAAACTGATGCTTTGCGTTCTTTATTTGTCCAACCAAGAACTGGAGAGATAATCTCTGAAATTAACTCCGCTAACTTGATGCCATGACTTTCGGCCTCAAATGCAATCCTAGTTCTGCGTGAAATAACATCATCAACAGTAAGTGCACCTTCGTGACTCGCAGCATAATAAATCTCAGCTTTGATGTACGGCAGTTCAGGGGTGAGTTTAGAAGCAAGGGATGGGTTCTCTTTAATAATCTCAAGAATCTCACTAATCAAAGATCCGTAACGATTAAGCAAGTGATTAATCGTTGGTAAGTCGAGACCACTTTCTTCTGAGATTCGATCTATCTGTTGCACAAGTGCAAAGTAACCATCTGCGCCAACTAAAGGTAGTTTTTCTGTGACTGACTCTGAAGTTAATTTGCGAAGTTCTATGACAGCCAAATCAATGACATCTCGACTCATAATTCGATAAGTTGTGTATTTACCACCTGCAATACTGACAAAGCCTGGTGCAGGACGGTCCACCGTATGCTCTCGAGAGAGTTTTGTTGTAACTGAACTCTTATTATTAGCTACCAAGGGACGCAGGCCTGCGTACACGCCAATGATGTCTTTGATATTTAACTTTGGAGTTAAAACTCGATTAGCTTGATCAACGATGTAATTTACATCTTCCTGACTAGCCAATGGCTCAGCCCTGTCTCCCGTATATGGAGTATCAGTTGTACCTACTATCCATTTATCCCCCCAAGGGATAATGAAGAGAACTGAGACTGGAGTCTTAAGAATTATTCCAGCATTGGATTTTATTGCATGACCAGGCACCACAATATGGACGCCTTTTGACATTGTTACGTGATAACCAGCTTTGAGGTCAAACTTTGCATGGAGTTCATCACTCCAAATTCCTGCACACATGACCGTGGCAGTAGCTTTAATTGCGATTAATTCTCCAGATACTAAATCTCTAGCATTCACACCAACCACACGTTTGCCTTCACGAATCAGAGAATCTGCCCTAACGCGTGTTGCAATAGTGGCACCGTGTCGAATTGCCGTACGTGCTACTGAAAGAGTATGTCGAGCATCATCTACTTGAGCGTCAAAGTATTTAATTGCACCCATGATGATGTCAGGTCGCAGTGACGGTGCGATTTCATTTATCTGTTTTTGACTTAAGTGTTTATGCCAAGGAAGCGCTCTTTGAAATCCGCGGAGTGCATCATATAAAGCAAGGCCAGCACCAACATATGTTCGCTCTTTGAATTTTTCAGTGAGTGGAAACAGGAAGCCGACGGGCTTAACCAAGTGAGGACAGAGCGTTGAAACCAGTAGCTCACGCTCGTGCAGCGCTTCACGAACTAATTTGAAGTCATACTGCTCAAGGTATCGAAGTCCTCCATGAATTAATTTACTGGAGCGGCTAGAAGTACCCGCAGCAATATCTTGAGATTCAATCAAGGCAACTTTCAAACCACGAGATGCCGCATCGAGGGCAGCTCCGACGCCATTGACGCCTCCACCAATTACTAAGACATCAAATTGCTCACGAGCCAAGGCACTTACAGCGTCTTCACGCTGCTGGGGGTTTAAGTGCGATAAAAACATATGCGTTGCATCTCCATTACGACCTTTGTATGGTTAAGCCTAACGCAATAGAGACGGGTTTGACTTAACGTGAGATACATCGGCAGTTTGGATCAAGGCACTAGTAGTACTCGCTTTATGATTTTTGACCACTCTGGAAATGTTATTGGTCAACATCAAGTGGAGCATCGACAGATTTTGCCTCAAGCCGGTTGGGTCGAACATGACGCTGCCGAAATTTGGGAACGGACTCAAGAGGTCATTACTGCAGCCCTCAAGCAGGCCGACATTTTGGGCTCAGATTTAGCCGCTGTGGGAATAACAAATCAGCGTGAAACGACCGTAGTTTGGGATGTCACAACAGGCCAACCGCTTTCGAACGCCATTGTGTGGCAAGACACTCGAACAACTGATTTCCTGTCCACTTTAACAACTGGACAGCAAGAAACTATTCGCTTCAAAACCGGTTTAACTATCGCTCCGTACTTTTCTGGCAGCAAAATGAATTGGCTCTTATCTAATGTCGAACTAGCACAAAGTCCACATGCACGCTTTGGAACCATTGATTCATGGCTTTTATGGAACCTCACCGGCGGTGTTCGTGGCGGAATACATGCAACGGATGTTACAAATGCAAGTCGGACGCTCTTAATGAATCTAGAAACACTAGATTGGGATTCAGAGCTTTTGGAAATTTTTGGAGTGTCACGAGAATCCCTTCCAGAGATTAAATCTTCGTCACAACATTTTGGTTTTACAGATCCGCACGGCCCTTTTGGGACAGCGATTCCAATTGCAGGTATTTTGGGGGATCAACAAGCGGCGATGGTAGGACAACTGTGTTTTGACCGCGGTGAATCAAAGACTACTTACGGGACTGGAAATTTTGCCCTTCTTAATACAGGTACAGAAATTGTTAGATCAAAGAATGGCTTGCTAACAACAGTTTGTTTTAAGTTTGGTGATGAACCAGCACACTATGCACTTGAAGGGTCAGTCGCCGTAACCGGTTCGGCAATTCAATGGCTTCGCGATCAACTGGGAGTGATTTCTCATGCAGCAGAAGTTGAAAATTTAGCATCCTCAGTTGCAGACACCGGTGGAATTTACTTTGTACCGGCATTTTCCGGATTATTTGCACCTTACTGGCGAAGTGATGCGCGAGGTGCGATTGTGGGGCTGACTCGTGCAGCAACGAAGGCTCACCTAGCTCGTGCAGCACTTGAGGCTATTTGTTATCAAACCCGTGATGTGATGGATGCAATGGTGGCCGATAGCGGCGTGCCAATGAAGGAGATGCGGGTCGATGGAGGTATCACTGCCAATTCACTGTGTATGCAAATGCAAGCCGACATTATGGGAATCGAAATTTCAAAGCCCTTGATTTCGGAAACTACCGCTTTAGGTGCGGCTTACGCTGCCGGCTTAGCCGTCAAATTTTGGTCAACGCGAGATGAGCTACGAGCTCAGTGGCAAGAGTCGCGGCATTGGTCACCGACGACATCTGTTGAAAGTCGCGCTACAGGTTATGCGCAATGGAAAAAAGCTGTTGAGAAAACCTTTAACTGGGTCGATTAATTCTTAGTAATCTCAATTAAGAACGCATTCGCTGGTGCAAGTATTGGTGCGGCTACTCCAGTATGGGCTAAGGCTGAACCCGAGAGTTGCACACCAGCCATCCAAGCAGGCGGAGTAATTAACATAAATCTCGGCTTGCCAGCTGGATAAACAGCTTTAACTGAGTATGTTGCAGTTTCATCTAAACCTGGAAATTTCAAAGGGGCTGGATGAATTGCAGCTGTGGGTGTCAACTGCACATACGCAAAAATTGCGCGAGATTTTTTATGGTCTATAACCCCATGCAAATAACCATGTGCATCTGGATAATCAGTGCGCACTACTCGCCCACTATGCAAAAGTGCGCGATTATTTTTGTAGTACGTCGCCCAGCTCTTTAAGAATTCTCGTTCGCTTGTGGTTGCCTCAGTAATATTCCACTCGATTCCAGCATGGCCAAAAAGTGCAGTTATTGCACGCATTGAAAGTTCGAGCGTACGACCAGTCTGATGACCATGTGTTGGACCTATGTGAGTTC
>CANKCT010000034.1 GCA_947480465.1 Actinomycetota bacterium | reverse complement strand
TGGCTAGCACCACGTTTACTAGGTTGCTAAAGCCTCTCTTACTTCCATTAGCAAGCGGTGATCATTACATTGATCCGCCGGTTGTACTTGCGCCGATGGCCGGAATAACTAATGCTCCCTTTCGTACATTGTGCCGCGAACAAGGAGCTGGCTTATTTGTCTCTGAGATGGTTACTGCTCGAGCTCTCATTGAGCGCCGTCCAGAAACGTTGCGAATGATTGTTCCAGGCAAAGATGAATGGCCGCGTTCGGTGCAGTTATATAGCGTTGATCCAACAACTATGCGAGCTGCCGTGACCATGATTGGCAAAGAAAACCTAGCTGATCACATTGATATGAACTTTGGATGTCCTGTGCCAAAGGTGACTCGCAAAGGTGGGGGAGCAGCACTTCCATTTAAACGCAAACTATTTTCTAATATTGTGCAAGCGGCAGTTGAAGCAGCTAAACCATTTGGAATTCCAGTAACCGTAAAAATGCGAATTGGAATCGATAGTGATCACCACACATATTTAGAAGCAGCTCAGTCTGCTGCTGATTTGGGTGTTGCTTGGGTTGCATTACATGCGCGCACCGCAGCCCAGATGTATGAAGGCAAAGCCGATTGGTCTGCAATTGCTCGCCTGGTTGAACATTTAAAACCAAGCGGAGTCCCAGTTTTAGGCAATGGCGATATTTGGTCAGGACATGATGCCGTGAATATGGTCGCTCAAACTAGTTGTGCTGGTGTAGTTGTTGGTCGAGGCTGTTTAGGTCGGCCATGGTTGTTTACCGATTTAGTTTCAGCGCTTAAAGGTGTAGAAAAAGAGTTGACCCCAACTTTGCATCAAGTGCGTGAAGTCATGTTTAGACACGCAAATTTGATTGTTGAGTACCTAGAGTCAGAGGATCGTGGAATGCGCGATATGCGCAAGCACATGGCTTGGTACTTGAAAGGTTTTCGAGTGCCGCGGGAAATTCGCCACGACCTAGGAATGGTGAGCTCACTGAATGAAATGCGAAATCTTCTTGATCAGTTAGAGGATCAGCCATATCCGGTTGAAGTTGGCGATAAGCCCCGGGGTCGCACTAGTCATGGGCGACCACCGACATTGCCAGATGGCTGGCTTAATGATCCAGATGAATTAGTGCACGTTGAACTAGAAGACGCGTTTTCGGGGGGATAAATGTTTTTATTCCGATGGATACGTCGCACAATAACTCTCATTTTAATTGTGGCGCTGATTGCTCCTGGTTACGCGGTTTCAAAAGTATGGGGAGCTGCGAATAATCCAATTGTCAGAAATGCTGATGTCATCGTTGTTCTAGGCACTGCTCAGCTCAACGGTAAACCAGGAGAAGCACTTGAAGCGCGACTAAAGGAAGCACAACGAATTTTTGAATTGGGTTTTGCGCCAACAATCATCACCGTTGGAGCTGGGGCACCAGGGGATAGAACGACAGAAGCTGCCTCTGGAAAAACTTGGCTCATCGCAAATGGCGTACCTAGGAAAAAGATTATTGCAATCGAAGAAGGTCGCGATACTTTAGTAAGCACAAAGGCATACGCCAAGTTAATGAAAAAACGTATGGTTAGTGATGTCATCATCGTCACGGATCCGTACCATTGCCAGCGTGCAATGACCATGGCAAATGATCAAGGCGTGGTAAGTACGTGCTCACCTGTGCAAAGCGGGCCAAACACAATTTCGAACTCGGGCTTTAGATATTTGATACGTGAAGCAGGGGCTTATCTGGTCTACATAACTGTTGGTCGTCGTGGAATTCAGATAAGTGATCATTTACCTGGTGCCGATATTTTCACTAAGGTTGCACCGTGACATATAGTGAACACGATAAGGAGAGATTCCTTGATGAGCCTGCAAAACGCCCAGGGCGTACAGAGTTCATGCGTGATAGGGCAAGAGTTATTCATTCAGCTGCTCTACGTCGCTTAGCCGCAAAAACACAAGTTGCAGTGCCTTGGGAAAATGACTTTGCCCGAACACGTTTGTCTCATTCTTTAGAGTGCGCACAAATTGGTCGTGAACTTGGTGAATCACTGGGTGCTGACCCGGATTTACAGGACACAGCATGTTTGTCTCACGATTTAGGCCACCCACCTTTTGGTCATAATGGTGAAGAAGCGCTGGCCGAGATAGCCAAAGA
The DNA here is from genome assembly GCA_947480465.1 of Actinomycetota bacterium. Taxonomy (GTDB): domain Bacteria; phylum Actinomycetota; class Actinomycetes; order Nanopelagicales; family Nanopelagicaceae; genus Planktophila. Next base: position 5,693 of record CANKCT010000034.1, on the reverse strand, counting down.
CTTCGGTGGCTTTGAAGGAAATGCACAAAGTTTTCGACTTTTAGTCCGCCTTGAAGCCAAGACTGTAGATGCGCATGGAGTGAGTATTGGACTGAATTTAACTCGCGCATCATTAGATGGCGCAACTAAATATCCATGGACTCGTTCGCAAAACCCTCGTAAGTTTGGTGTTTATGACGAGGATGTCGAAACATTTAATTGGATGCGCAGTGGTGCACCTTTAGATAAGAAATGCATTGAAGCACAGATTATGGATTGGTCAGATGATTGTGCATATTCAGTGCATGATTTAGAAGATGCAATATTTAACAATCAGATCTCAGTAAAAAACTTTGAATCAGATTTAGCACAAATTTATAATGTCATGACGCATGATTACGGTAGTGATGCCACGGAGCAAGAAGTTACCGATGCGCACCTTCGCCTTGCCACTCTTTCTGCTTGGCCACATTATTATGATGGAACACATCGTTCGCTTGCTAGGTTAAAGGATTCAACGTCACAGTTAATTGGTCGGTTTGTTTTAGCGGCCGAAGTTGAGACGCGTAGGGTTCATGGTGAAGGCCCTTTGTCTCGATATAGTGCTGATTTAGAAATTCCGCGGGAGCAGAAGATAGAAGTTGATTTTCTGAAAGCACTCGCTGGACACTATTTGATAAATGCTGCGCATTCACAAGATAGATATGCAAAGCAGCAAGTCATTATTGTCGAGCTAGTTGAAATGCTCACACAATGTGCACCTCGCGAACTTGACTCCATTTTTGTAAAAGCTTGGGATGAGGCCGCCGATGAAACAGCTCGAATGCGAGTCATAATTGACCAAGTTGCCGCTTTGACCGATCCAGGGGCATATTCTTTACATGCACGCCTGCTTGCTAATCGCTAAAGTAGCCTTATGAGCGGTCGAATTAGGGACGAAGATGTTGCTTACATTCGCGACCGTGCGCCTATCGATGAAATTGTTAGTGACTATGTTCAGTTAAAGAGTGCAGGTGGCGGGGCGAAAAAAGGTCTCTGTCCATTCCATGATGAAAAGTCACCCTCCTTTACCGTCACGCCGAGTAAAGGTTTTTTTCACTGCTTTGGTTGCCAAACTGGCGGAGATGTAATCGCCTTTTTAATGAAGATTGATCATTTGACTTTTACCGAAACTATAGAGCGCTTAGCTGATCGATTGGGTTACACCCTTCGCTATGAAGAGGGCTCAAGTAACACTCCAACTTTTACTGCAGGTGCGCGATCACGTTTAATCGCTGCAAATACTGAAGCGGCTAAGTTCTATTCTGAACAACTCAATGGACCCAATGCTGCACATGGACGTGAGTTATTAACTAAGCGAGGTTTTGATAAGGCCGCATGCATGCAATTCGGAGTCGGCTTTGCACCTGATGATTGGGATGCACTCACCAAACATCTGCGCGCAATGAATTACACCATCGACGAGTTAGAGACTGCGGGACTATCCAAGATGGGTCAGCGTGGGCCTATTGATAGATTTAGAAATCGTTTAACCTGGCCCATTCGTGATATTTCAGGTGATGTTGTTGGTTTCGGTGCACGAAAATTAGCAAGTGATACTGAGGACCAAGGGCCAAAGTATTTAAATACCCCAGAAACTCCTATCTATAAAAAGAGCCAAGTCTTATATGGGTTGGATGTAGCGAAGAAAGAAATTGCCAAGAAAAGGCAAGCCGTCATTGTTGAGGGATACACCGATGTCATGGCGGCACAACTCGCTGGAATCACAACGGCTGTTGCAACTTGCGGAACCGCTGTTGGTGGAGACCATATTCGAATCCTACGAAGATTGTTAATGGATGATGACTCCTTCCGTGGCGAAGTGATTTTCACATTCGATGGTGATGCTGCTGGGCAAAAAGCTGCATTAAGAGCTTTTAGTGAAGATCAGAAATTCGTAACACAGACTTTTGTTGCAGTAGAACCTGAAGGTTTAGATCCATGCGATTTACGCCAACAAAAAGGTGATTTAGCGTTGCGCGACTTAATTGCTCGTCGCGTTCCATTATTCGAGTTTGCTATTCGCAGCGAACTGGCGCACCATAAATTGGATTCTGCCGAAGGACGCATTAATGCACTTAATGCAACCGCACCTCTGGTGGCACAAATTCGTGATAAATCTCTTCGCCCTGAATACACTCGTTTACTTGCAGGGTGGCTTGGTGTCGAAGTAGAGATTGTTTCTGCAGCAGTTTCGCAAGGTGCAAAAAATCGTCCACGAAGTGAAGAGCCAACAGAAATCGTGAGTGAAGAAAATAATTGGCGACCAGATGCCAATGATGCACGTTTGATTTTGGAGCGAGAAGTGCTTAAAGCTCGTTTACAAGAGCCACAACTCTTTGTTGAGAATCTCTGGAGTGAGATTGAACCAGGTGCATTCACTCATCCGGCGTATCGTCAGCTGCGAAAGGTGATTGACGAGAATGCCAATCTATCAATCGATACAATTAGCGATGAAAAAATTAAAACACTTTTTACCGAGCTTGCCGTTGAACCGATTCGAGCTGATGGCAGAGCTTCACAGATATATGTCGCCAGTATTGTTGCTCGGCTTCGTGAAGTTGCAATTTCTCGCTCCATTGCCGAATTAAAATCGAGCCTGCAACGGCTTAATCCAGTTGAGAATGAGATTGAATACAATGCAGCCTTTGGTGCCTTGGTTGCCTTAGAAAGTACCCGTCGATCTCTGCATGATTTAGCCCTTGGGAGCCTCTAGCACCTCCAATTTTCGAACAGCGCGCACGTGCGCTAGAGTTCGCGGTTGTACGTCTTAATCCCTGATAGCTCAACGGCAGAGCAGTCGACTGTTAATCGACAGGTTCTTGGTTCGAATCCAAGTCAGGGAGCAATTATTTACTCAATCCACAGTTAGAGCCCTTACTATCTGACCTATGTCATTTATTCGGAATTTTCTCAGAACAACAACAGGCTCTTGGCGGGGCCAGAGCATTGCATTGCGAATCATGCGACTGTGGCTTGGAGTTACATGGATTTATGCTGGCTGGGACAAGGCTACGGACTCAGGTTTTTTGACCAAAGGTTCGACAAGCTTTATCGGCACACAACTCAGCGCTTACTCAACTCAGTCTCCACTCGGCACTACCGTATTTAATAAATTAGTTGAACACTCAGTCCAAGTCGGATTATTTGTCATGATAAGTGAATTCGCAATTGGTCTCGCCACACTACTTTGGGTTGCGCCAACGTTGGCAGCATTCGGTGGCTTCGCCATGTCAGTTGGGTTATGGCTTGTAAGCAGTTTCCATGCAAAGCCATATTTTCTGGCTAGCGATACCGCCTATGCAGTGTTATGGCTCTCTTACTTCTTATTGATTTTAGGTAAACGCCGCCGAGCCGATGTATCAATCAATCGTAGAGGAATCGTTCGTGTGGGGATTGTTGGCGCATTAGCTATTGGTGCTGTCTCACTTGGAAAATTATTTTCTCCATCGTCAAATGCACAAGCGACAGGTAGTGCAAGTGGCGATCCTCAGAATAAAGTCAAGAAGTTATCTGAGTTGCCGGTTGGCTCAACTGCAAACTTTGCACTGGCATCGGGCGAGCCAGCAATCCTCTTTCGCACTAAAACTGGTGTTTTTGCTTATTCGGCAATCTGTACCCACGAGGGTTGCACTGTAGGTTATTCAGCGACAAATAAAGTATTGGCATGCCCTTGCCACGGCGCTGAATTTGATCCATTTGATTCGGCAAAGGTTATCTCTGGGCCCACACAACGTGCATTGACTTCCATAAAAGTCGCAATAGACGGAGATTGGATTGTGCTCGCATAGAGCGCTAACCTAAAATTCAAGAATTTCTCAGAAAATCGCAGTAAATTGTTGTCCACAGTGCAGTTAATGAAAGAAGGAAAAATGAAGTCTACATTTGCAAAAGTTGGCGCAGGATTCTTGTTAGGGGCTACTGCTATAGCTGGGGTTGCTACAGCTGCGAGTTCTGATCCGGTTGGTGTCAAAGCTTGTGCAGATAAGCGCACACAGGCTCTCTATTTATCAACTAATGGAACTTGTAGCTCTGCGCGCACCTTAGTTACCTTGGGCGGCTCGTCGATTGATGTAAAAACGATCGCAGCGTTAGTAACTCCTTCTGTGGTGTCGATTAAAGTCACTTCAACGGAAGGCTCAGGCACGGGCTCTGGATCTGTTTATCGAACAAGTTCGACGAGTTCATACATCATCACCAACAACCATGTAGTAGAAGCTGCTGCAACGACTGGCACCATAACTGTCGAACTTCTCAATGGTGATACCTATCCGGCCACGATAGTTGGAAGAGATTCTACGTATGACATTGCCGTCATTTCTGTTGAAAAAGGAAATCTCCCAGTAATTTCGATTGGTGATTCTTCAAAACTAAGTGTCGGTGACCCCGTTGTTGCCATTGGTTCTCCGTTGGGATTGGCAAGCACAGTCACAAGCGGAATTGTTTCTGCACTTAATCGACCAGTGACAACAGGAACCACTGGTGCTGAATCTTACGTAAATGCAATTCAGACTGATGCAGCAATTAATCCAGGTAACTCAGGAGGAGCTCTTCTTGATTCCGCCGGCAAGATTGTTGGAGTTAATTCAGCAATTGCAACGCTTACAAGTGGTGGCACAAGTGGAAGTATTGGATTGGGATTTTCTATCCCAATTAATGAAGCCAAGCGAATTATTGAAGAGTTAATTGCAACTGGAAAATCTACGAGACCATTACTTGGAATCTATTTTGATAACACTTACACCGGCATCGGTGCCAAGATTTCGAAACTGAGCCCAGGTGAAGGTGCGGATAAGGCAGGAATTCCAGTCGGCTCTGTTATTCGATCAATTGATGGAGTCAAAATTGCAGATCAGATTGGTGCCATTGTTCGTATCCGTTCATATGCGCCAGGCTCAACCATCAAAGTGGTTGTAGATCTGCCTGAAGGCGGGCAGAAAACCTTCAGTGTTCTCTTGGGCTCAGCGCCATCGAACTAGCGATAGTGATATTGCGCGTAACAATTCTGTAGCGCAGATGAAATAGCGTCAGGCTAGAATTTAGGCATGGCTCTATTTCGTCTTCAAATCGCCCTTCCCGATCGACCTGGCTCACTTGGTTTGCTTGCGTCGGCAATCGGTGCTGCAGGTGGAGATATCCGCGAACTAGTAGTTTTAAAATCTGAAAATGGACGAGGTTTTGACGATATTACTGTTGCTGTCCCCGGAAGTAATCCAACTGATTTAATTGAACTTCTGAGTTCAATTGGCGGAGTAGAAGTTATCTCTATAAACCCCGTTGAATAATCTCTGCTCCTTGGCTTGGTAGTGAAGTAAAAAAGCGAGGAGCTTTAAAGGAGTTTTGCGCGAAGCTAGTCTCTATTTTCTTTATTGTTTCTTGAGTGTGGCTAGCCTTAATCAAGGCAATAGCACTTCCACCAAAACCACCACCCACCATTCGCGCACCGAGTGCACCTGCAGATATGGATGCATCAACTGCAACATTGAGTTCGGGACAAGAAACATCGTAATCATCGCGAAGTGAAGCATGCGACGCGTTTAGCAGTCGCCCTAATTTAGCGAAGTCTTTACGTTCAAGTGTTTCGACTGCATCTAGCACTCTAGCAATCTCAGTTACTGCGTGACGAGCACGAATATATTCGGTTACGGAGATTAATTCTTTTGAGGTCTCAAGTT
>CANKCT010000033.1 GCA_947480465.1 Actinomycetota bacterium | reverse complement strand
TTAACAATGAGCGCACCAGTTGATCCATCTCCAGTAACGATATTGACAACTCCTGCAGGAAGTTCGGCCTGTTGACACACTTCTGCAAATAAAAGCGCGGTAAGAGAAGTACTTTCTGCAGGTTTTAAAACAACGGTATTTCCAGCAGCAAGTGCAGGTGCGACTTTCCATGCCAACATCAATAAGGGGAAGTTCCAAGGGATAATTTGACCTGCAACTCCGTGTGGCTTGGTAGAAGTACCTAATCCTGCGTACTCGAGTTTATCGGCCCAACCCGCATGATAGAAAAAATGTGCTGCAGCAAGTGGAACATCAACGTCACGTGATTCACGAATTGGTTTACCGTTATCTAGAGTTTCAAGAACAGCAAATTCGCGAGCTCGCTCTTGCAGTATTCGTGCAATTCGGAACAGATATTTGCCGCGTTCTTTGCCAGCCATTTTTGACCAAGTAGAGGTATAGGCATGGCGTGCAGATTTGACTGCGGCATCCACCTCAGTTTTACCGGCTAAAGCAATGTGGCTTAAAACTTCTTCAGTTGCCGGATTAATTGTTGGGAAATGCTTACTCCCTGCCACAAATTTTCCACCGATGAAATGGCCATACTTAGGTTTAATCGAAACTACTGATCGTGATTCAGGGGCTGATGCATACTCAAAGCTCACAGGGGTCTCCATTAATCAATCGTCACGTATTGAGGACTAGCGTAGTAGCCATCATCCATTTTCATGCGCTGCATGAGTAAATCATTTAATAATGCGCTTGCACCAATACGAAAAAGTGATGGTGTAAGCCACTCTGGACCTGCGGTTTCGTTAACTAAGACTAATTGCTTGATGGCATCTTTGGTGTTTCGGATACCGCCAGCAGGCTTAACGCCAATCCGCACCTGAGTCATTGCATAAAAATCGCGAACCGCTTCAAGCATAACTAAGACAACTGGGGCCGTAGCTGCTGGAGCAACTTTGCCAGTTGAAGTTTTTATAAAATCAGCACCAGCAGCCATCGCCAGAAATGATGCCTTACGGACATTGTCATATGTGACGAGCTCACCAGTTTCAAAGATGACTTTCAAATGGGCACGAGTGCCGCATAGTTCACGTATTTGGAGGATTTCATTGAAGACACTTATGTAATCGCCCTGCAGAAATGCACCTCGATCTATCACCATATCGATCTCAGATGCTCCTGCATTAAGGGCGTCATCTGTATCTTGTAGCTTAACTTTCATCGATGCTCGCCCCGATGGAAATGCCGTTGAAACGGCAGCTACTCCAACATGATTACCACCAACTAAATCTAAATGTTTTCGGGCAATACCTACCATGTCGTTATAAACACAGACAGCCCCAACACTTGGAACTGTTAAATCAGTGGGATCGGGACGAACAGCCTTTGTGCAAAGTGCCTGAACCTTTCCTGGGGTATCTGCACCTTCTAAAGTTGTTAAATCCACCATAGAAATCGCAGTGTCTATCGCCCAGCGTTTAGAGGAAGTTTTTATGCTTCGTGTTGCCAGGACTGCGGCCCGGGCATCCGCACCCACCTGATCTACACCCGAAAGCGCACCTAAATATTTCTTTAAGGAAGCATCGCTTCCATCTACTAGGCCATAAAAATTCACGACAGAAATTCCTTCAGTGGTGCGCGTAATTGGTCGAGCACATTCTGTGCACGCTGTGAATCCTTTTCAATTACCTCAATATAACACTTCATTTTTGCCTCTGTTCCGCTTGGCCGAATGATTATTCGAATTGTTCCGTCAAGCCAGAGACGAAGACCATCTGTTGCAGGTAGATCATCAGTTGGTTTAGATAGATCATCAATTGAAGTCACAGAATGCCCTGCGATTTGAGATGGAGGATTTTTACGTAAATTACCCATAATTTTTCCAACGTGAGAAACATCAGTTAGACGAATAGAAATCTGCTCAGTCGCATGAAAACCATGTCTGTCCCATATTTCATCGAGTAGATCTAGCAATGTCTTGCCTTCGGCAGCTAAATCAGTAGCAATTTGGGCTAATTTAATTGCAGCCGAGATTCCATCCTTATCGTTAACAGTCATCGCATCAACTGCATAACCGAGTGCTTCTTCATAACCAAAAGTAAGGCCATCAATTTTTGCAAGCCATTTAAAACCAGTCAAAGTCTGCTTAAACTCTAAGTTGTAATGTTTGGCTATTTTGCTCAATATTGTTGATGAGACTATTGAGTTTGCCATAATTCCTTGCTTACTATTGCGGGCGATAGATTCACCGAGAATTGCCCCTAATTCGTCACCTCGCAGCATTCGCCAACCTGAGACAGGATCATTTACTGCTGCAGCTAAACGATCTGCATCAGGATCGTTGGCAATTACTAAATCTGCAGCAAATGAGCGTGCAGTTTGCAGTGCTAAATCAATTGCACCTGGCTCTTCGGGGTTAGGAAATGCCACCGTTGGAAAGTCAGGATCAGGTTGGGCTTGCTCTTCTACTAAAATGGGAGAAGGAAAACCAGCTTTGTGAAAGACTTGCAAAAGTGTTTCGGTACCAACTCCATGCATTGCGGAATAGACAATTTTTAAATCTCCTGGTGACTTTGCAATCGAAGCCGTAATTTCAACATATTTATCAATTATATTTTCAGAAACGATTGTCCAATTATTTCCGCGGGGTTGGCTAGATAGAGTCTCTATTGCATCAATGTGTGTAGCAATTATTTCATCAGTAGGGGAGACAATTTGAGAACCCCGGTAAAGAACTCCATCGACGGTCCCACCTAGATAAACTTTATATCCATTATCTTGTGGTGGATTATGGCTTGCAGTAACCATGATTCCAACATCACATTTTAATTCATTGGTTGCAAAAGCTAAGACTGGTGTTGGTAATGGTCTAGGCAACACAAAGACATTCATTCCAGCGCCACTCATTATTTGCGCAGTCTCAATGGTGAAATCCTCTGAACCATGTCTTGCATCGCGCCCAATAACAACTGAATGCAAGCCACGCTCTTTCATATATACAGCAATTGCTGCAGCAGTTCGGCCTACTACGGCACGGTTCATTCCAGATGGCCCTGGTCGTACAGGACCACGGAGTCCTGCGGTTCCGAATTGCAAGAAACCTTGAAACGAAGTTCGTAGCTCTACCTCATTGTTTGTATCGAGCCATTCTTGTAACTGCGCAGCAGTTTTTGGATCTGGATCATCGGAAATCCACTTTTCGACTTCAGCCCGCAGATTCATAAGCCTAGAATAACTTTGGAATTACACGTTTGAGAAGTGCTCCCATGCGCTCTGCTGCAGCTTTCCCGGCAGCAATAACTTCTTCATGGTTGAGTTTTTCGCCAGTAACTCCGGCCGCAGCATTTGTTACTAGCGAAATCCCTAGAATTTCTGCACCTAATGCATGCGCGGCAATTGCTTCTGGAACCGTAGACATCCCCACTAAATCAGCACCCATAGTGCGCATCATAAGAATTTCAGCTGGAGTTTCATAAGTTGGCCCTCGCCAATGGGCGTACACGCCTTCATCGAGAGTTGAATCTTCCGCTTTCACAATTGCACGGATTCGCTTGCTGTAAAGATCAGTAAGATCTACAAAAGTTGCGCCAGATAGTGGTGATACTGCAGTCAACGAGATGTGATCACGAATTAAAACGGGTTGTCCAACGCTGTATTTAAGATTTATACCACCACAAGCATTTGTGAGGATGATTATTTTGCAACCAGCTTTAACTGCCGCTCGAACGCTGTGAACTACTGGCTCGACACCTTTACCTTCATATAGATGTGTGCGCCCAAGAAATACTAGAGCGCGGAGCTCTTTTCCTTCAGACTCGATAATGTAAGAGCGAACTTTTCCAGAATGGCCTTCTACTGTGGGAGGCAAGAATCCAACTAGTTCTTCGGCGTTACATTCATAGGCAGGGGTACCGAGTGCATCTACAGCACCCACCCAACCCGATCCCATTACAAGTGCAATATCGTGGGCTGCGACACCTGTCCGTTCGATAATTTCGTGGGCTGCGGCTGTAGCTGCGGCCATTGGATCGCTATAAAGAAGTTCGCTCTGTGTCATGCATCAATAATGTCACAGAGTACGGTCCCACTCGAAACTGTAGCGCCTATAACTGCACTCAAATTGGAAATAACACCGCTCTTATGGGCCATTAGTGGCTGTTCCATTTTCATTGCTTCAAGAACTATAACTAAGTCTCCTATTTCAACTTGGTCACCAACTGCGACAGCGATTTTAACAACAGTTCCTTGCATTGGGCTCATCAATCCTGACCCACTCGCCCCGCTTAACATGCTTGCCTTTGCCCGTCGGCGTTTAACAATTGGTTTTGGCGCATGAACCAGTACTTCAAAGCGCTTTCCATTTACTTCCGTAATCAAATGCTCTGGAGCCATATGAGTTTGTAATGATTCGGCAGCTGAATTGAATGAAGAAATATTATTCACAAACTCATTTTCAATATAACTGGTATACACCTTGAATACATCAGTGAATGCAGGGTCTTCAACAATTTCACGGTGGAAAGGTAAAGCAGTTGCCAGGCCATCTACTTCAAACTCGCTGAGAGCTCTACGGGCCCGCTCAATTGCTTGTTGACGATTTGCACCAGTCACAATCAGCTTAGCTAAAAGCGAGTCAAAGTTCCCGCCGATTATGTCTCCATTTTTAAAACCTGCATCTACTCGAACACCTGGACCAGTTGGAATCGTCCACTTCGTAATACGCCCGGGGGCCGGCAAGAATGAGCGTCCTGGGTCTTCGCCGTTGATTCTAAATTCTATTGAGTGGCCACGTATGACCGGATCATCAAATCCAAGTGATTCACCCATAGCAATTCGAAACTGTTCGCGTACTAAATCGATCCCACTTATTTCTTCACTCACCGGATGTTCAACTTGCAAGCGAGTGTTTACTTCTAAGAAAGAAATCGTGCCATCAAGGCCTATCAAGAATTCGCATGTTCCAGCCCCAATGTATCCAGCCTCTTTCATTATTGCTTTACTTGAACGGTATAGCTCCTCATTTTGCGCATCAGTTAAGAATGGTGCTGGTGCCTCTTCTACAAGTTTTTGGTGGCGACGTTGTAGTGAACAGTCACGAGTGCTTACTACTACGGCATGGCCATGCTTATCGACTAGGACTTGGGTTTCGACATGGCGAGGTTTATCTAAATAACGCTCTACGAAACACTCACCCCGACCAAATCCACTAATAGCTTCACGCACTGCTGATGCGAAAAGCTCGGGAATTTCCTCCATCGTACGTGCGACCTTTAGTCCACGCCCACCACCACCATGTGCAGCTTTTATTGCAACCGGCAAGCCAAACTCTTTAGCAAAAGCAGTCACTTCTTCATGACCTGCAACAGGATCTTTTGTTCCGGCCACTAATGGCGCGCCTGCTTTTGCTGCAATCTTGCGTGCAGAAACCTTGTCTCCTAATGCACGAATTGCGGTTGGTGGAGGTCCTATCCAGATTAAGCCAGCATCAATTACTGCCTGAGCAAAATTTGCATTTTCTGATAGAAATCCATAACCGGGGTGAACTGCATCCGCGCCAGATTTCAAAGCCACCTCGATTAGTTTTTCAATATTTAAATATGTCTGTGCAGCAGTTGTCCCAGCAAGTGAATAAGCAGTATCTGCCATACTGGCGTGAATAGAAGTGCGATCTTCTTCTGAATACACAGCCACACTTTTTAGGCCATGATCCTTGCATGCGCGAATAACACGAACTGCAATCTCGCCACGGTTAGCTATCAGTACGCGTTTCATCGCATCACCTTTACTTCTGGCCATGAGTAACCAAGTTGCGCGAAAGCTTTACGAATAAATGGCATCGAAATGCCAACTACATTTGTGTAGTCACCTTCAATTGAAGGGATAAAGGGAGAGCTAAATCCATCTAGAGTAAACCCACCAGCAACATGAAGTGGTTCACCGCTAGCCACATAATCTTGAATTTCCGCTTCACTCATGGTGTCAAAACTAACCTTAGTTGTGACGATACTAGAAATTTCACGGTCTTTACTTGTATCGATTATGCAGTGGCCTGTGTGTAAAAGTCCAGAATTTCCCTGAACTCGCTTTGCTCGCTCTATTGCTACTTCTGACGTTCCTGGCTTACCCAAGGACTGACCTTCAAATTCAAAAGTTGAGTCACATCCAATAATGATTGCCGGAAAATCAACTGTTTCACGGACGGTATGGGCTTTTGTTATCGCAAGAGCAATCACCATGTCTGTAGGTGAGAGTGAATTGAAAAATTCAGTCTCTTCATCAACATGACTCACCATGATTATTGGAGACAAACCCGCAGATTCAAGAAGTCGCCTGCGTGAAACAGATGCAGAAGCAAGGATTAACTTTGGCATGGGCAATTAGTTAGTCCTTGCGAAACGAAAGCCACTTGTGAGCGGCCTGCGAAGTTGGGGCAGACCAAAAGCGCTCTTCCGGATTACGGGCACTAATTCAACTCGCACATGCTTTGCCATCACAGCTTGAATTGCAAGTAATTCCTCCGCAGTCGGCTCACCTTTTACAATTTTGTATGTCATCACAGTGGGATATTTCCATGCTTGCGAGCCGGCAACGTATCGCGCTTGGTTCTCAAAGTTCTAAATGCTTTAGTGATGTATGCCCTCGACTGATTTGGCTCAATTACGGTGTCAATAGTTCCCCGCTCAGCAGCTAGGTAAGGATTTGCTAATGATTCGTTGTAGTCAGTAATTAATTCATTACGTTTAGCAACAGGATCTTTAGATTCAGCAAGATCTTTACGATAAAGAATATTGACCGCACCTTGAGCTCCCATCACTGCAATCTCTGCTGTTGGCCAAGCAAAATTAATATCACTTCCTAAATATTTTGAACCCATAACAATAAATGCACCGCCGTATGCTTTGCGGGTAATCAAAGTTACAAGCGGGACTGATGCCTCAGCGTAGGCATAAAGCAATTTTGCACCCCGTCGAATGATTCCATCCCACTCTTGCTCTGTACCTGGCAAGAATCCAGGCACATCTACAAGAGTCAAAATGGGAATATTAAACGCATCACAGAAACGCAGGAAACGAGCAGCTTTTTCACTGGAATTAATGTCTAAAGTTCCGGCTAACTGCGAAGGTTGATTTGCAATGATTCCAACTGATTCACCTTCGATGCGTGCAAATCCGACAATTATATTTGGAGCATATAGCGCGTGAACTTCTAGGAAATCGGCTTCATCAACGAGTGCTTCAATTAAAATCTTCATGTCATAAGGCTGATTTGTGTTATCTGGAATTAAAGAATCTAAAGCAATATCCGATGGTTTTTTATCAAGCATTTCAGTTGGTGGCAGATGTGGTGCGCTATCCATATTATTTGATGGTAAGTATGAAAGTAGCGCTTTTACATAATCAATTGCATCAGCTTCATTTTCTGCTAAGTAATGTGAATTGCCTGTGCGAGTGTTATGCGTGCGCGCACCACCCAACGCTTCCATGTCTACTTCTTCACCAGTCACAGTTTTAATTACATCGGGGCCAGTAATAAACATATGAGAAGTTTCATTGACCATAACCGTGAAATCTGTGAGTGCCGGTGAGTAAGCAGATCCTCCGGCACATGGGCCAAGAATGAGGGAAATCTGTGGGATAACTCCCGATGAGCGTGTATTGAGTCGAAAGATTTTTCCGTATCCAGAAAGCGATGCAACGCCCTCTTGAATTCGCGCACCACCCGAGTCATTGATACCAATGAGAGGTATTCCACTTTTAAGCGCAAACTCAGCAATTTTCACAATCTTCTCGGCATGAACTTCGCCAAGTGAACCACCCATGATTGTGAAATCCTGCGAATA
>CANKCT010000032.1 GCA_947480465.1 Actinomycetota bacterium | reverse complement strand
TCCAGTCCCTGAGGCAAGAATGATGATCCGATGTGTCATTTACGATTTCCTATGCGTGGGACATAAAGGGCCAATAAGGCACCTATAACTAACTCTCCACCCACGCTCAAAGTGAATTTCCATGGTGAAACGCCCACAGCTGACATAGCCCGGGTTATGAGTGCACCGCTACCGGCATATGAAACTGCTGCAAGAATAAGTATTGAAGCAAAAAGAGATTGAATGAGGACCTTTGTACTAAGAGTCGTCGTCCAGCTCGCTAAAAGTACGCCTGCGAATATAACTACGACAATACCAAATAGAGCTAATGGGTTTGCTGATTTTGGGACCGAACCGAGTAATGGAAAAGCAGGAAGCGAGTTGAGATTAAAACTTAATGGTGAAATTATCGTCGCTGATCCTAGAGCGAAGCCTGTACCGGAAAAATAACCAAGAGTCGCAACAACTGCATTTGGAAGATAAAGAATATTCAAGAGGAGTAGAAGTAATCCACCAAATATTCCTGGCTGAAGTACTAGCACTAAGTTTTTCACGGTTGTAAGATTAAGAAATAAAAATACACCAAATAAAATTGAAGAAATGCCGAGTAATAAAGAAATAATCCTTGAACTAAAGAGAAGAGCTTGTCCAAAAAACAACTTGCGCCCCACGGTAGCCGCACTTATCAAACTCAGTGGAAACAAAACGAGTGGTGTCAAATACCAGATTGGCTTTACTGCATTTGTTGCACTTAGGAATGCAAATAGAGTTCCGATTAGTGTGTATAAAGCTGCAAATAAAATCCGCGCAAGAGGCAGGACTGAAGAATCTCCATCAAGACGGTCAATTGTCCGGCTTACGCCATTTCGTATAGCTAGAATCGGAAAGATAAGTGCACCTAGAGGCAAATAAGTGAGTAAGCCTGCATCATTTCCAGGGGGAAGAACTAACGAGAACGGGAGTTGATGTGCGCCTAACCAAATCCATAAGGCTGCACGCATGGGATCGCCAGTGTTTCCTGTTGCGCTTCCAGCAGTTGCCCATGCCAATAAGGCAATAAATCCAGTTGGAAGCAAAACCAATGCAACGCTGCGCAGAACTTGAGTCAAAGTGGACCCAAGTACGCGCACGAACATACTTTTAGCGGCCTAAAATATCGCGCAGTAACTGCGCAGTTTCACTGGGAGTTTGTCCCACCTTAACTCCGGCAGCCTCAAGAGCATCCTTCTTGCCTTGAGCAGTTCCTGAAGATCCAGAGACAATTGCTCCTGCATGTCCCATAGTTTTTCCTTCAGGTGCGGTGAAGCCAGCTACATATCCGACTACCGGTTTAGTTACATACTCGGCAATAAATGCGGCGGCACGCTCCTCAGCATCTCCACCAATTTCGCCGATCATGACAATTGCAGTGGTTTCGGGATCGTCTTGAAATGCACGTAAACAATCAATGTGAGTTGTACCGATTACAGGGTCGCCACCAATTCCAACTGCAGTACTAAAACCTATATCGCGCAATTCATACATCATTTGATACGTCAGGGTTCCAGACTTTGACACCAAACCAATTGGGCCAGCACCAGTAATATCTGCAGGAATAATTCCAACATTTGATTTTCCTGGACTAATTAATCCAGGACAGTTAGGACCAATAATTCGCGTTGTTCCTTTGCTGAGCGAATAAGCATAGAAACTTGCTGAGTCGTGAACTGGAATACCTTCGGTGATGACTACAACGAGTGGCATTGCTGCATCGACTGCATCGATTACCGCCGCTTTGGCAAACTTAGGTGGAACAAAGACTACTGATGTGTTTGCACCTGTTGCGCTCATAGCTTCGGCGACAGTGTTAAATACAGGTAATTGGTGGCCATCGATGTCGACGATTTGTCCACCCTTACCTGGAGTTACTCCACCAACAATTTTTGTGCCGGAAGTCAACATACGACGAGTGTGCTTAGTGCCCTCGGAACCCGTCATGCCTTGAACAATTACAACTGAATTTTCATTGAGGAAAATTGCCATTTACTTGGCCGCCAATTCTGCAGCACGATTTGCTGCTCCATCCATTGTGTCGACCTGTTCAATTAGTGGATGCGCTGCTTTAGACAAAATTGCACGGCCCTCCACAACGTTATTGCCATCTAAGCGCACGACAATCGGTTTTGTGGCTTTAGCGCCCAAGAGTTCTAGCGCTTGCACAATGCCTGTGGCAACTGCATCACATGCTGTAATCCCACCAAAGACATTTACAAAAACACTCTTCACGTCACTATCACCTAAAATAATCGATAAACCATCAGCCATAATCTGTGCTGAAGCACCTCCACCGATATCTAAGAAGTTCGCTGGTTGAACTCCACCATGTTTCTTGCCTGCGTAAGCAACAACATCAAGTGTGCTCATCACTAAACCAGCACCATTTCCAATAATTCCAACTTCACCTTCTAGTTTGACGTAATTCAAATTCTTTTCTTTTGCTGCAGCTTCTAATGCATTTGCTGCTGCATGATCAACGAGAGCTGCATGATCAGGCTGACGGAACTCTGCGTTATCATCGAGAGTAATTTTGCCATCGAGTGCAATAACTTTGCCATCACTGGTCTTAACAAGAGGGTTTACTTCAACCAAAGTCGCATCCTCTGATTGGAAAACCTCCCAGAGTTTTAGTAAAACATCAGCAACTTGATCTGCGACATCTGATGGAAAATTTGCCGCTGCAACAATCTCTTTAGCTTTAGCCGCGCTAATTCCATCAACAGCAGATACCGGAATCTTGGCCAACTTTTCAGGTGCAGTATGCGCAACTTCTTCAATATCCATACCACCAGAAACCGAAGCCATAACTAAGAAAGTGCGGTTAGAACGGTCTAATAGAATTGCTAAGTAATATTCAGATTCAATTGGTGCAGCAGCGGCAATCATTACTGTACGAACTTCATGGCCTTTTATATCCATTCCGAGAATTGCACTAGCTTTTTCGCGCGCATCAACGGCATTCTCAGCTAACTTGACTCCCCCAGCCTTTCCACGTCCGCCAACTTTTACTTGAGCTTTAACGACAACTTTTCCACCAATTTTAGTGGCGGCGTGTTCGGCTTCTTCCGGTGTTGTAGCAATCGCAGCGGCTAATACCGGAACGCCGTGCTTTTCAAATAAGTCTCGAGCTTGATATTCAAAGAGATCCACTGGTGCTCCACATCATGATTAGGGGGTAATCCTAGAGCTTCTCAACGGGTGCATAGCGCAGCAGCAATCGCTTCTCGCCATACTGGCCAAATTTAATTGTGGCCTCTGCCTTATCTGCCTCACCTGCCACTGCGACTACTACGCCCAAGCCAAATGTGTCATGTGACACACGTTCTCCCACAGCAAGTTCAATTGTAGAAATCTTCTTACCCGTTGCACGTGGTGGAGGTGTAGTTGCCACTCGAGGACGTTTGAGCAGCGACGGGGAAAGCGAAGTTGAAGATTCGTTTCTCCATTCAATGACATCCTCTGGAATCTCATCTAAAAATCTTGAAGGCGGATTGTAATTTGGTGCGCCCCATGTCGAGCGATATTCAGCACGCGAAATATAAAGGTGCTTGCGTGCTCTAGTCAGTCCAACATAAGCAAGGCGACGCTCTTCTTCCACTTCATCTTTTTCACCTAATGTGCGTGAGTGCGGGAAGATTCCATCCTCCATGCCCGTTAAAAACACTGTAGGAAATTCAAGTCCTTTAGCAGTATGCAGCGTCATCATTGTTACTACTCCACCATGATCTTCACCTTCAGGAATTTCATCAGCATCTGCAACGAGTGAGACTTTTTCTAAGAAACCAGAGAGAGAAATCTCTTCATCTTCACCAAGCTCTTCAAAATCTCGCTCTTCATACTCCATCGAAACTGCAACAAGCTCCTTTAAATTCTCAACTCGGACTTCATCTTGCGGATCAGTGCTATCGGCTAACTCTTGTAGTAAACCTGATTGCTCAAGTGCTGCTTCTACAATAACGGATGGACGCGTTTTTGCTTCGACCAAAACATTAAGCGCGCTAATCATGGATGTAAAATCTTGAATCGACTGTGCTGCACGTGAAGGTAAGCCTGTCACTTCTGATGCCCGAAGCAGCCCTTGCCAAAAAGAAATTCCATTTTGTTGTGCGAACAAATCGACATAATCTAGTGACGTATCTCCGATGCCACGCTTTGGAACATTTATGATTCTGCGCAATGAAATTTCGTCATCAAGATTAGCCAAAACTCTCAAATATGCGAGTAAGTCTTTTACTTCACGACGCTCATAAAATCGCAATCCCCCGACGACTTTGTACGGCAAAGCATTACGCATAAAAACCTCTTCAAAAACCCGTGACTGCGCATTCGTTCGGTAAAAAATTGCGGTATCGCCAGGTTGAGATTTTTCATCCCGTTGAAGCTGGCGAATCTCTTCGGCAATAAATCTAGCCTCGTCATGCTCATTTTCAGCAATATAACCGGTAAGTAATGCGCCAGATCCTGAATCGGTCCATAAATTCTTTTCTTTACGACTTACATTCTTAGTTATGACGGCATTAGCCGCATTGAGAATATTCTGTGTCGAGCGGTAGTTTTGTTCTAGCAAAACAGTCGACGCATTGGGATAATCGAGTTCAAACTGCAAGATATTTCGAATCGTTGCACCTCGGAAGCCATATATTGACTGATCAGCATCACCAACCACACACAATTCGGCAGGTGGCATTCCTTCACTGTCGCTACCAACCAACTCTTTCACCAAAATGTATTGAGCATGATTAGTGTCTTGATATTCATCGACTAAAACATGGCGAAAGCGAGATCTAAAGCGTGCCTTAGCTTCAGGAAATCGTTGAAGAACTTCGACTGTTTTAAGAATCAAGTCATCGAAATCCATCGCATTAGCCCGCTGTAAGCGTTGCTGATAAACGCTGTAGACATCGGCGACAACTTGTTCGAATTGATTACTTGCCGCATTGACATAATCCTGCGGACCCATGAGCTCATTTTTAGCATTAGATATCATTGATTGAAACTGCCTAGCTGGGTAACGCTTTGAATCTAAGTTGAGCTCTTTGGCAACAATGGTAATTAAGCGAAGAGAGTCAGCCGAGTCATAGATTGAAAAGGAGTTTGCGTATCCCAGTCTCACGGCTTCTTGACGCAAAATACGAACGCAAGCTGAGTGAAAAGTAGAGACCCACATAGATTGTGCGATAGGTCCAACTAATTCTGCAACACGTGCCTTCATCTCGCCTGCAGCTTTATTCGTAAAAGTAATTGCAAGGATTTGATATGGGGCAACGTGCCGTGCCGACATCAAATATGCAATTCGACGGGTGAGAACTCGTGTTTTCCCCGAGCCAGCGCCCGCAACAACCAATAAGGGGCCACCCGCATGGGTAACAGCCTCGCTTTGAGCAGGGTTGAGTTCTGAAAGTAAGTTCTCAGTACTCGTCATGCGGCGAAGTCTATTAGGCTAATACGATGGAACCGATCGCCGATAATGAGATCAAACGAGTTTTGGTTGTAAGTGCCCATCCTGATGACTCGGATTTTGGTGCATCCGGAACTATTGCCCAATGGGTGAAAAAAGGTATCGAAGTCGCCTATGTCTTCTGTACTAATGGTGACCAAGGTGGCGAAGAATCTGGATTTACCAAAGAGGAAATGCCAGCAATTCGACAACGTGAGCAGCGTGCTGCCGGTGCAGCTATTGGTGTCACAGATATAACTTTTCTGAATTATGTGGATGGCCACCTTGAACCAACCCTTGGGCTTAGAAAAGATTTAGTACGTCAGATACGTATCTCTCAGCCAGATCGAATGGTCTGCCAAAGTCCTGAACGAAACTGGGATCGCATCGGTGCTAGTCACCCAGACCACTTAGCTGCAGGCGAGGCAGCCATTCAGGCGGTTTATCCAGATGCTCGTAACCCTTTTGCTTTTACTGATTTACTCGAAGAAGAAAATTTACAGCCGTGGCGCGTAAAAGAGGTTTGGGTAAGTGCATTTGCAAACCCAGATCACTTCGTAGATATTACTGACACTTTTAATTTGAAGATGAAAGCTCTTCATGCACATGCTTCACAAACAGCACACAATGAAAACCTTGAAACGATGGTTCGTGAATGGGGTCAACGCAATGCTGCGCTAGCTGGCTTTCCCGAAGGTCGAATCGCTGAAGCTTTTAAAATTGTTAACACAAATTAATTAATAACAATTTTATTAATTACAAAACTTTGAGCTGGAGTCCCATCAGTTCCTCCACCTGCAACGCCGGCCTTAGCAACTGCCTTAATAATGTCTAGACCCTTAGTAATTTTTCCCCAAATTGTGTAGTTCGGCTCTAAAGTAGTTTTGCCATAAACTAGAAAGAATTGGCTTCCATTAGTAGATGGACCAGAATTGGCCATCGCGACAGTTCCCTCACGGTAGTTATTTTTAACTGGATCTGGAAGATTTTCGTCAATATAAGCAAAGCCTGGTCCACCTCGCCCAGTTGCAGTTGGATCTCCGCATTGAAGAACAAACAAACCCTGTGTTGTTAAGCGATGACATAGTGAGTTATCGAAATATCCTCCACGAGCCAAAGTTGTTAGTTGGGTAATTGTGATTGGGGCTTTAGCATTTAGCAGCGAAATGACAATGTTTCCGCAGTTGGTTTCTAAAGTAAATGTCTTTGGGTACTTTGCTAAAGACTTAGTTGCTGGTGCTATTACTTTTGGAGTGTGACCGGTAGCTTTTGTTGGAGTGCACTTAATCTCTGGAGTCTTTTGAGCTGCATGAGCTGGTGCTAACGAAAGCGAAGTAACAATTACTATTGAAACTACACCAATTAATCTCTTCATTTTCATTCCCATTCAATCGTTCCAGGTGGTTTGCTAGTTATATCTAACACGACTCTGTTCACTTCGCGCACCTCGTTAGTAATGCGAGTCGAGATCTTCTCAAGGATTTCATAGGGAATTCTCGACCAATCCGCAGTCATGGCATCCTCACTGGATACCGGGCGCAAAACTATAGGGTGGCCATACGTTCTTCCATCGCCTTGCACGCCAACAGAGCGAACCTCTGCTAAAAGGACAACAGGGCACTGCCAGATTTCACGATTTAAACCAGCGGCCTTTAACTCAAACCGGGCAATCGCATCGGCTTCTCGCAATAAATCCAATCGAGCCTGTGTTACTTCGCCAACTATTCGAATCCCTAAACCCGGCCCTGGGAAAGGCTGCCGCCAAACGATCTCTTGAGGCAACCCAAGTTCAATACCTACTTGACGAACTTCATCTTTAAACAAAGTTCGTAGCGGCTCGACTAAAGTGAATTTCAGATCATCTGGTAAGCCACCCACATTATGATGAGATTTAATGTTCGCAGTTCCAGTACCACCCCCAGATTCAACAACATCTGGATATAAAGTGCCCTGTACTAAGAATTCAACTTCGCCATCGGATGCAATATCTCTAGCTGCTTTTTCAAAAGCTCTGATAAATTCACGACCAATAATTTTTCGCTTTTCCTCAGGGTCGGTAACGCCTTTGAGTGCGGATAAGAAAACTTCCTTGGCGTCGACAACAACTAAATTAACTCCGGTAGATGCGACAAAGTCTTGCTCAACTTGCTCAGCTTCACCTTTGCGAAGCAATCCGTGATCGACGAATACACAGGTAAGTTGCTCTCCCACTGCTCTTTGAATAATTGCGGCAGCAACTGCAGAATCAACACCACCGGATAAACCACATATAACTCGCTTGTTACCAATGACTTGCTTGGCTTTAGCAACTTCCGTTTCCGCAATATTAGCCGTAGTCCAGGTTGCATCACATTTAGCAATATTGACTAGCCAGTTCTGAAGAATTGCCTGTCCGTGCTCTGAATGCAAAACTTCAGGATGAAATTGAACTCCCGCAAGAGTTCCATTTGAATTTTCAAATGCTGCTATAGG
>CANKCT010000031.1 GCA_947480465.1 Actinomycetota bacterium | reverse complement strand
GGGAAACCCATCACAAAAGTTGGCGTGATTAATTCATCTTTTGCTACATGTTCAAAAATTTCTTCCGCTAACTTGCCAGTAATCCACTTTGGATCGATTTTCATACCAAGCTTTGTGGCAATCTCCTTGAGTTCAGCCATTGGAGTAAGTGCAGTAACACTCTGCCCTACCCCTTCAGAAATAGCGTCATATAGCGATATTTCACGCCAATTACCGCCTAAGTCGGCTTGACGACCGTCATGATGTGTAACAACATGCGAGCCCGCAACGGCCATCGCCGCATTTTGCACAAGTGTGCGCGTTAAATCCGCAATGGATCGCCAATCACCATATGCCTGATAACTCTCAATCATCGCAAACTCAGGCGAGTGTGATGAATCTGCGCCTTCATTGCGAAAATTTCGATTAATTTCAAAAACGCGCTCTATTCCTCCGACAACACAACGCTTCAAGAAAAGTTCAGGTGCAATACGCAGGTATAGATCCATATCGTAAGCATTTGAAAATGATTTAAATGGGCGAGCCGTTGCACCACCATGCATAACTTGAAGCATGGGTGTTTCTACTTCAATGAAATTAGCTTCAGCAAAGGTCTTACGTAAAGAACTCATCACTGCAGGGCGTAAACGGGCATTGGCTCGAGCCTCAGGGCGCACAATTAAATCTACATAGCGCATACGAACACGAGTTTCTTCCGACATGGGCTTGTGATCATTCGGTAAAGGACGGAGCGACTTAGCTGCCATTTTCCATGAAGCTGCAAGAATTGAAAGTTCTCCGCGCTTTGAAGTAATAATCTCACCAGTCACAGAGACGATGTCGCCTAAGTCAACTTCAGACTTCCATGAATCAATTGAATCTTGGCCAACTTTATCTAATGAAAACATCGCCTGCAGTTCTGTGCCATCACCCTCGCGCAAAGTTGCAAAGCAAAGTTTCCCGGTATCGCGTTTAAAAATGATTCGGCCAGTAAGGCTTTCGGTAATTCCGGTAGCAACATCAATCTCAAGCCCTGCATGTTCTTTTCTAACCTCTAACAAAGACTTTGTGCGCGGTACCGAAACTGGGTATGGCTCAACTCCGGCTTCGATTAAAGCACTGCGCTTTTCCCGGCGAATCCGCAACTGTTCTGGCAGGTCTTCTTCGATAGGTGGATTTTCGTTGCTCATAATGGGGTGGAGTCTAACGGTTCAAGCATTTCGCTCGTGAATCAAGCGAAGCCCAATCAGCGTTAAATCCGGTTCGTGATCGGTAATTGTTTCGGAAACCCCAATAATCAACGGGGCTAATCCGCCGGTTGCAATTACCTTTGGTGTACCAGAATACGAATCAGCAAGTTCGACAGTAATCCGATCGACTAAGCCATCAACTTGTCCAGCAAAACCAAAAATTGTGCCTGACTGCAAAGCTTCAACCGTGTTCTTACCAATGACATTTTTCGGCCGAATTAACTCAACTTTTCTCAGCTGTGCAGCTCGTGCCGCCAGTGCATCCACTGAAATTTCAATACCTGGTGCAAGCGCTCCACCCAGAAATTCACCTTTAGGAGATACAACATCGAGATTCGTCGAAGTTCCAAAATCCACCACAATTGCCGGACCACCAAATAATGTGTGCGCAGCTAATGTATTAACGATGCGATCTGCGCCAATCTCTTTTGGATTATCAACAAGTAATGGCACACCAGTTTTAATCCCTGGTTCAACAATAGTTATTCGGACATCAGAGAAATAGTCCTTAATCATGCTACGAAGCTCGCGTAATGTTGCCGGGACGGTTGAACAGATTGACAGGCCTGTAACGGTGTAATCCTCAACTAAGGAGCGATATTGCAGCCACATTTCATCTGCGGTGCTCCTTGGATCAGTCTTAACTCTCCACGATCGCGTTAGATCTTCTCCATCGAAAATTCCTAGAACTGTATTTGTATTTCCCACATCAATCGTTAGAAGCATTAGGCACCCATTCTCATGTTATCTATTAAGCGCACGCCATCTATCCAACCGGCGATGATTGCGCGCTTGTTTTGAGTTGCATCTGTTGCCAGAGAAAAACTGTCTTCATCGATAATCACTGCGTAGTCACACTTAAAAACTGAATCAGTTGAAAGTGTGGTGTTAATAATCTCTTGGGCGATAGCAACTGTTGGTGCTAACTTTGCTGCTGCCATGGCGCGATAAATAACATTTGCACTTATACGTCCGGTTTCGCTGAGGCGGATATTACGAGAAGATAAAGCCAGGCCATCGAATTCGCGTACTGTAGGCACACCTATAATTTCGACTTTGCTTCCCATGCTGCGAATTATTTGAAGTTGCTGGAAATCTTTTTCGCCGAAGATTGCTGACTCTGGTTTTACAATTTCAAATAATCGATTTACAACGGTGACTACACCATCAAAATGACCCGGTCTTGATGCGCCTTCAAATAAATCTCCAATAGGTGAAGCCTTTAATTTTTTAATCTCTCCTGGATATATTTCCTCATAATCGGGCATCCAAATTTCGGTAGCCCCAGCCAGAGTTGCCAATTGAATATCTCGCTCGGGGCTTCGAGGGTATTTTTCAATATCTTCTGCGTTTTCAAATTGCAATGGATTAATAAAAATACTGACAACAACCTCTTTGCTCATGCTGCGAGCGCGCTTAATCAAAGCTTGATGCCCCTTGTGAAGGGCTCCCATTGTTGGAACTAAAACGCTCATAAGGCTCCAGTCCTTTCAGGTACCGGGCGAGGTGGATTTAGTTTAAGGGTTAAGCTCCAATTGCGCCAAAATCTGATCCACCCGTCCGTGAGTGAGCAGTAAGGCATCTGCCTCGATTTCTAGCCAAGGCTCTAAAACAAATCTGCGCTCATGGGCACGTGGGTGTGGAAGCTCTAATTCAGCACTCTTACTAAGTAACCCACCATATTGAATCAAGTCCAAATCAATAGTGCGAGGTCCCCAATGAACTATTCGTTCTCTACCCAAAGTTTTTTCAATACCTTGCAATAGTGATAACAAATCAAGGGCAGGAAGTTCGCTTTCAAGAATGCAGACCGCATTAACATAGTCAGGTTGATCTGGTCCACCTACTGGCGCAGTAATGTAATAGGAAGAAACTGCAATTACTTCGGTCGCATCCTTCAATAACTTAATCGCAATATTCAAGTTTTCTTCGGGATTGTCCAGGTTTGAACCTAGAGCTACTACTGCTTTCATCGCGTGCGAGTGATATGCACGGCAATATCTTTGACTGAGGCTGCAACAGGCGCTTGTGGTTTATGAACAGTTACCGTCACTGCGCTAACTTTTTTATGCTCGAGTAATACGCGCTCCCCTATGCGCCATGCTAGTTTTTCAATGAGCGAAACCGGATTAGATGTAATTTCTTCAACAACTAAATCAGTAATTTCTGCATAATTTACTGTGTCATCAATCGAATCACTTTTTGATGCTTGGGATAAATCCACAGAGAGGGATAAATCTACGTAAAAATCTTGACCATTTGTACGCTCGTGTTCGAACAAACCGTGAAAACCAAATCCATGAATACCTGTAAGCGTAATTGCATCGCTCATCATGCGATCGCTTCTTTATGGGGCTTCACAGAGTGAACTCTAACTCCCCAAATACCAGAAGTTGAAAGTTGCTTTGTGAGTGCGATACTTGCAGCTTCGCGCTCATCCGGGGAGTCACCACCCAGAAAACGCTTGCGAGATGCACCAACTAAAACTGGATAACCGAGGGATACAAATTCTTCAATCCCATTTATAATTGCCCAGTTGTGTTCGGCATCTTTGGCAAAGCCAATTCCCGGGTCTAAAACTAGATTTTCCGGCTCAATTCCCGCATCTATTGCTGCAGTAATACGGGCTTGTAGTTCGGATATCACTTCCTGCACGACATCGCCATAGATTGCCTTTGAGTTCATATCCTTTGAAGCCCCACGCCAATGCATCGCGATATACCTAACATTGAGATCAGCTGCCATAGCTAACATCTCGGGATCAGCTAACCCCCCACTGACATCATTAATTATCTGAGCGCCTGCGTTAACAGCTGCCAAAGCAGTGCTTGCGCGCATAGTGTCAATACTGATTGGAACACCATCTTTAGCTAGTTCAGTTATTACCGGAATAACTCGAGCAATTTCTTCTGCTTCACTTACTCGTTCAGCACCAGGTCGAGTTGATTCGCCTCCAACATCGATGACGTCTACACCTTCGGCGATCATGGCCCGTGCATGTTTAACTGCATCCTCACATGAATTATGACGGCCGCCATCTGCAAATGAATCCGGCGTTACATTGAGAATCCCCATGATCTTCATGGCTTACCTATGTGTAATGAGACTAATCGCTTCGGCGCGCGTTGCAGCATTAAGAAGTGCACCACGAACAGCGCTAGTCGTTGTGCGTGCTTGTGATTTCTTAACACCGCGCATCGACATACACATATGTTCACAGTCAATAATGACAATGACTCCTAGTGGGTCAAGAATCTCAACTAGCGCATCCGCAATTTGCGTAGTCAGTCGTTCTTGTACCTGAGGGCGCTTGGCATAAACATCTACTAAGCGCGCCAACTTTGAAAGACCTGTGATTTTTCCTCGAGGGATGTATCCGATGTGTGCAACACCATGAAAAGGTGTTAAGTGGTGTTCGCAGTGTGAAAAGAATTCAATGTCGCGCACGATAACTAACTCTTCATGACCGATATCAAATGTAGTTGTTAAGACATCTTCTGGCGCTTGCCAAAGTCCGCCAAAGTTTTCTTTCAAGGCACGAGCAACACGAGCTGGCGTATCTTTTAGCCCATCTCTATCTGGATCTTCACCCAGGGCAAGTAAAAGCTCACGTATTGCACGCTCTGCTCGCGCTTGATCATATGGGCCTGAAGCTCGCCCATCGGTGACAGAGACTTTATTGATCGGCACTTGTAGCCTTCTTGCGACGAGTTGGTTTTTTGACTTCTACAACCTCGACTGCGCGTACGGGAATTTCTACCGGCGGTTGATCAGAAGGTACTCGCGTGGCCGAGCCTGTCCATGCAGGTCGTGATGTTACCGCCTTAACTTTCCTGAAAATATCGGCAATCTCATCTTTGTTAATAGTTTCCTTATCAAGGAGAACTAAAACCATTTCATCTAAAATTCTGCGATTTGCGACCAAGATATCAAAAGCTTCTTGATGCGCATTTTCAATGAGTTTACGTATTTCACTATCTACTAGACCTGCGATGCTCTCAGAGTAATCACGTTGATGCCCGTAGTCGCGACCCATGAATGGCGCATCGCTTCCAGCACCAAGTTTAATCGCACCAATAGCTTCAGTCATTCCGTATTGAGTAACCATGGCACGCGCCAATGCTGTTGCTTTCTCAATATCATTGGAAGCACCAGTTGAGGGATCATGGAAAATTAACTCTTCAGCTGCGCGTCCACCGAGTGAATACGCTAATTGATCGAGAAGTTGATTACGAGTAGTTGAATAACGATCCTCATCAGGAAGAATCATTGTGTAACCCAATGCACGACCACGAGGCATGATTGTAATTTTATGAACCGGATCAGTGTGTGGAAGTGCATGCGCAACCAAAGCGTGGCCGGCCTCATGGTAAGCAGTAACGCGACGCTCATCATCGCTCATGATTCGAGACTTTCGCTGAGGACCTGCCATTACCCGGTCAATTGCTTCATCAAGCTCAGCGTTTGAAATCAACTTCTTTTCTTCTCGGGCAGTTAACAAAGCGGCTTCATTAAGAACGTTTGCAAGATCTGCGCCAGTAAAGCCTGGTGTACGGCGGGCATAATCAATTAACTTCACATCATCACCTATTGGCTTATTTTTTGCATGCACAGCCAGAATCGCTTCGCGTCCCTTGAGGTCTGGTCGATCAACGGCTATTTGACGATCAAAGCGCCCTGGCCGCAATAGCGCTGGGTCTAAGACATCGGGACGGTTTGTTGCTGCTATGAGAATTACTTTTGTATTTTCTTCAAAGCCATCCATCTCAACTAAAAGCTGATTAAGTGTCTGCTCACGTTCATCGTGTCCACCACCCATACCTGCCCCACGTTGACGACCAACCGCATCAATCTCATCAACAAAAACAATTGCAGGAGAATTTTCTTTTGCTTGATTAAACAAGTCGCGCACACGCGCTGCTCCTACACCTACAAACATTTCGACGAAATCTGAACCGGATATGGAATAAAAAGGAACACCTGCTTCACCGGCTACAGCGCGAGCAAGTAATGTCTTACCGGTTCCGGGAGGACCAAAGAGTAAAACTCCTTTTGGAATCTTTGCTCCTAATACTCCGTACTTTTCCGGATTGGCTAGAAAATCCTTAATCTCTTCAAGTTCGGCAATTGCCTCATCAGCACCAGCAACATCTTTAAAAGTAGTTTTTGGTACATCATTGCTTTGAAGTTTTGCGCGCGATTTTCCGAACTGAAAGACTTTATTGCCACCTTGTGCCTGGCTCATCATCCAGAAGAACAAAAAGCCAATAAGCAAAAATGGGAAAATTGAGAATAGGAAAGATACGAGCAGTGACTGTGTTGGAACTCGAACATTCCAACCTTCGGCTGGTGAATTAGAAGTCAGTGCATCAACAATGGTTGGTTCTTGCCGAGCAACATAGGATGCCTCAACTTTACTAGCACCTTTGATTGTCACCCCTGGCTTCAGAATTAGACGAATTTTCTGATCTTTATCAACTACTTCTGCTGACAACACATTTGACTGTGAAATTGCATCTAATGCTTGAGATGTTTCAATCTGTGTGTAGCGATTTCCTGCCGCAGTTATTTGACCAAAAAGTGAAACGGCAAGAATTGCGACCAGAATCCAAAATAGTGGACCGCGAAAAATTCGCCCTGCACGAGTAACAGGCTTCTTGGGGTTGGAACTTCCAGTAAAACTCTTCGTCAACGAATTCTTTTTCGTTGATTTTTTTACTGGTTTCTTCGTTTCAGACATTTATATCTCTCGTTTCTTAAATTGATCTATGAATACATGTGCTTAGCAAGCACAGCAATAAATGGAAGGTTGCGATATTTCTCATCGAAATCAAGCCCGTATCCAACTACGAAATCAGTTGGGATTTCAAAACCAACATACTTAACATCAACCTCAACTTTTGCTGCCTCTGGTTTGCGCAAGATAGCAAGAATTTCTACGCTTCCGACTCCGCGTGATTCAAGATTTGCTTTAAGCCATGAAAGGGTAAGCCCAGAATCGACAATGTCTTCAACAATTAAAACATTGCGACCAGTAATGTCACGATCCAAATCTTTTAGGATGCGCACAACACCACTTGATTTTGTCCCAGAGCCATATGAAGAAACTGCCATCCAATCCATTTCAACATGACGCTTTAAGGCCCGAGACAGATCGGCAACGGCCATTACTGCACCTTTAAGTACGCCAATTAAAAGTAAGTCTTGGCCTTCATAATCTTTGTCTACGCGTGCAGCCAACTCTTTAATCTTTGCTTGTAACTCTTCTTCAGTTACAACAACACGTTCGATATCCTTTTCAACTCCAGCTAAATCCACAAAGACTCCCCTTGGCTCAGTTACGTAAGAGCGAAAGTCTGCCCGAAAAACGCTCAACCTTCACACCACCGGGCAGGTGAGAGGGCCCTTGCCCGCTCCAGTCCGTGACTAAGGCCTCAACTGAGCCTATGTGGTCGGCTGAAATCGAGCCAGATGGAGCCCCAGCCGCATAAATAGCGGCACGGATAATCCTGCTACGAATCGCACGTGGCAATGCGGCTAAGTAAGTGCAATCTAAATCACTCAGAACGAGTTGGCCCATCTCTTGCTCAGCCCAAGCATCGAGTGCATCGGCATCTTGACGCAATAGTTCAGCACTTCGAGCCAGAGCTTCGGAGATTCCAGGGCCAATTGTATTTTCTAGAATTGGAATCGCCTCAGTACGAACTCGGACTCTTGCAAAGTTTGAATCAAAATTGTGTGGATCACTCCAAATATTCAAACCAACTTCTTGACATAGGTCTTCCGTTTGCTTGTGTGTAATTGCGAGCAGTGGACGTATGTATTTTCCAGTGTGTGATGCCATTCCTGATAATGAGCGAGTACCCGAACCACGTGCTAATCCCAACAAAACAGTCTCAGCTTGATCATCGCGCGTGTGTCCCAGAAAAATCGCGACAGCATTTAATTTATTTCCGGCATCATCCAGTGCGGCATATCGAGCCTTGCGCGCTGATGCTTCGAGACCTT
>CANKCT010000030.1 GCA_947480465.1 Actinomycetota bacterium | reverse complement strand
GTTCCGACTCGCTGTAGAGGCTGGCTAACAATTGCTTCGTTCGATTCCATCGCCGACAATTTCAGCGATTGAAATCGGACCACTAACTTTTCATTTCTATGCACTGTGCATCATGCTGGGAATCACTGTTGCAATTTGGTTGGGCAATCGCCGTTTTTTGGTCAGTGCACCACATGGTAAATCAGTGGTTTCTGAAGTTGCAATCACGGCCGTTCCTTTTGGAATAGTAGGCGGGCGGATCTATCACGTGATTACATCTCCAGATGCCTATTTCGGAAGTGGAGGACGCCCGATAGATGCCTTCAAAATCTGGGAAGGTGGCCTTGGAATCTGGGGGGCAATTTCTCTTGGAACTTTTGCTGCTTGGTTTAGGTATCGCTCTTTAGCTGCACGCATGGACTTACCGTCCTTTTCATATTTCATGGATGCGTTAGCTCCAGGAATTCTTTTTGCCCAGGCTATTGGCCGATTTGGAAATTGGTTTAATGTCGAACTCTTTGGCCGCCCTCTTGATGCACCATGGGCGCTTTCAATTCCAATGAATCAGCGCCCAATTGGTTATACGCAGTTTGAAACCTTTCACCCTACATTCTTATATGAGGCAGTTTGGGCAACTTTCTTAGCCATTATTCTCATGAGAGTCGGAGAGAGATTGCATTCTGGTCAGGTTTTCTCTCTCTACATTGCGGGCTACTGTTTAGGCCGAATCGCGATTGAATCAATTCGAATAGATGAGGCACAGCAATTTTTTGGGTTACGCCTTAATGTATTAGTTGGAATAGTTATTGGAGTTAGCGCAATGATTGTATTTTTGCGCCAGAATAAACAACCAAACGAAAATCTCAGGTAGGCTCTGACGCATGGCACTGGAAGATGTTTATGCAAGGAATCTGCACCATCGCACCCATCGAGCTGGCTGGCTTCGGGCTGCCGTTCTTGGTGCAAATGATGGGTTAGTCTCAACCGCATCGCTGCTGATTGGTGTAGTCGCGGCCGGTAAGAATGATTTCTTAGTAACTGCCGGATTGGCAGGAATAACTGCAGGTGCAATGTCGATGGCGGTAGGAGAGTATGTCTCCGTTCGATCGCAAAATGATGTTGAAGAATCTGATCGTGTTCTTGAAATTGAACATTTAGCAACAGATCCTGAAGGTGAACTCTTAGAGCTACAACATATTTACATTAATCGTGGATTGACCCCTGAACTTGCACTTGAAGTTGCTCATGCGATGCATGCACATGATCCTCTTGCGGCTCATTTAAGAGATGAGCTAGGCCAACATCCTCATACCAAAGCCCGACCTGTCCAAGCCGCAATTGCTTCGGCAATCTCTTTCACAGCAGGTGGACTGATTCCTTTTGCTGGAGCCTTTGCCCCGACGCTTGGTGCTGTAACTTGGAGCATTGTTGGATTTACAATCGCAGGTTTAGTTCTCACTGGAGTAGTCAGCGCCCGCACGGCTGGCGCAAAGGTACTTGGCACCACGTTGCGTGTGATTATTGGCGGATGCTTGGGCATGGTTATTACCGCTGGAATTGGGCAGATTGCTCAGGTCGCCGGTATTTAGGCGCTGGCAATCGAGACATTTATTGCTAGTCTTTGCACTGCTACACAAGAGTAAACAAGGGCCAAGGTTGTCCCGTAAAAAAAATCAGACAATCGGAGCTCAGAGACTATGGCTTTGTCATCCAACTATCCACCCGCACAGGGGCTATATAACCCTGCCCAAGAGCATGATGCTTGCGGTGTTGCGATGGTTGCGACGCTTAACAAAGTTGCAACACACAAAATTGTTGAGAAGGCTCTCACTGCATTAAGAAATCTTGAACATCGCGGAGCATCTGGTGCTGAACCAGATAGTGGAGACGGTGCTGGAATTTTAATCCGAGTACCGCACCAGTTTTTTGTGGAAGTTACAAGTTTTGAACTTCCGTCAGAAGGTTCATATGCAACTGGTATCGCTTTCATAGAACAGGGAAGTGATGTCAGGAATGAGATTGAGCGCATTGCTCATGAAGAAGGCTTGCAAGTATTAGGTTGGCGAGACCTGCCGGTCAACGCTAAAAATCTCGGTAATACTGCGCTTTCCGTAATGCCAAATTTCCAACAGTTATTTGTTAGCGGCCTCAAAAATGAAAGTGGACTTATATTAGAACGCATGGCATTTTGTCTTCGCAAACGCGCAGAACATGCATTGCCACTTTACTTCCCCTCACTTTCTTCGCAGACAATCGTCTACAAGGGAATGCTCACCACAGGACAGCTAGAGGAGTTTTTCCCGGATCTTAGTGACGAGCGTGTTGTTTCTCCTTTGGCATTAGTTCACTCACGTTTTTCTACAAATACTTTCCCTTCGTGGCCACTGGCTCATCCGTATCGCTACATTGCTCATAATGGCGAAATCAATACAGTAAAGGGCAATCGAAATTGGATGCGTGCCCGCGAATCTTTACTTGAGAGTGATCTCATTCCTGGCGATTTAAAACGTCTATTCCCAATCGTTGAAATGTCGGGCAGTGATTCCGCTTCTTTCGATGAGGTATTAGAACTTCTCTATTTGGGTGGTCGCTCATTGCCTCACGCGGTTTTGATGATGATTCCTGAGGCTTGGGAAAACCATACGTCCATGTCTCAATCTCGCCGAAATTTCTACGCTTTCCATGCATCTTTAATGGAGCCATGGGATGGTCCGGCATGTGTGACTTTCACTGACGGACATCAAGTTGGTGCGGTTCTAGACCGTAACGGATTACGTCCTTCACGATTTTGGGTAACCGATGATGGATTAGTTGTCCTGGCATCAGAAGTTGGCGTTTTAGATATCGCTCCGGAAAGAATTGTGCGTAAGGGACGTTTACAACCCGGAAAAATGTTTTTAGTTGACATTGAAGCCGGTCGAATTATTGAAGATGAAGAGATCAAAGATTCTTTAGCAACAGCTGCACCTTATGGTGACTGGCTTCATGCTGGAATGGTGAAGCTAAGCGAACTTCCATCCCGGGAGCACATTGTGTATCCGCACTCTTCAGTTGTTCGCAGACAACGTGCATTCGGTTATACCGAAGAAGAACTTCGAATTCTTATTACTCCAATGGCTCGAAATGGCATGGAGGCTTTAGGTTCTATGGGAACAGACACACCTATTGCAGCACTCTCAAATAAACCCCGTTTGCTTTTTGATTATTTCTCGCAGTTATTTGCACAAGTAACTAACCCACCACTCGATGCAATACGTGAAGAGCTGGTGACAAGCTTAGGAACCGCAATGGGGCCAGAGCATAATCTTTTGGATCCAGGACCGTCCTCATGCCGCCAGATTTCACTAGCTTTTCCGGTAATCGACAACGACGAACTTGCCAAAATTATTCACATTAACGCAGATGGAGATCATCCAGGTCTAAGCGCACATGTCATACGAGGACTTTTCTATGTTGCAGACGGTGGCGATTCACTTCGCGATCGACTTACTGAGATAAAAGCTGAGGTATCACAGGCGATTGCCGATGGTGCTCGGATTATTGTTTTATCAGATCGTGATGGTGATACTGAAGAGGCACCGATCCCATCTTTACTTTTGACATCTGCAGTGCACCACCATCTGATCAGAGAGAAAACCCGCACAAAAGTTGGATTAGTAGTTGAAGCCGGGGATGTTCGTGAAGTTCATCATGTCGCACTCTTAGTTGGATATGGAGCTGCGGCAGTTAATCCATATTTGGCTATGGAGAGCGCAGAAGATTTAGTTCTCCAAGGGGTTATTACCGGAATTACACCAGAGAAAGCAGTTCGAAATCTGATTAAATCTCTTGGTAAAGGCGTTTTAAAAGTTATGTCGAAAATGGGCATCAGCACAATCGCCTCATATACAGGTGCGCAAGTTTTTGAAGCCATAGGTTTGAGTTCTGAAGTTGTGGATGAGTTCTTTGTGGGAACAACATCACGCTTAGGCGGAGTCTCACTTGATGTCATCGCACAAGAAACAATCGCTCGACACCACATCGCATATCCACCTGGGGGAGAAGTACCGGGAACAAAACGACTTCCTATCGGTGGTGAGTATCAATGGCGACGAGAAGGTGAACCGCATTTATTCGACCCAGAAACTGTATTTGCGCTTCAACATTCAACACGTAACAAGCGTTACGATATTTTCAAACGCTACACAAATCGTGTAAATGATCAGAGTACTCGACTTATGACTCTTCGCGGATTGTTTGAATTTAAAGAACGTACTCCAATTTCAATTGAAGAAGTTGAGCCAGCTAGCGCGATCATGAAGAGATTTTCCACCGGAGCTATGTCTTATGGATCAGTTTCACAAGAAGTTCACGAAACTCTTGCGATTGCAATGAATCGATTAGGCGCTAAATCCAATACTGGTGAAGGCGGCGAAGATCCAGCGCGCTTCATCACGATGGAAAATGGAGATTCAAAACGCTCATCAATTAAGCAGGTGGCCTCTGGTCGTTTTGGAGTTACCAGCGAATACTTAGTGAATGCCGATGACATCCAAATCAAGATCGCACAAGGCGCTAAACCGGGTGAGGGCGGTCAACTGCCCGGAAACAAGGTGTATCCCTGGATTGCAAAAGTTAGATACTCGACTCCAGGAGTCGGTCTCATCTCGCCACCTCCACACCATGACATTTATTCAATTGAAGATTTAGCGCAGCTAATCCATGATTTAAAAAATGCCAACAAAAATGCACGTATTCACGTAAAGCTTGTTGCCGAAGTCGGAGTTGGCACGGTTGCCGCTGGCGTGAGCAAAGCGCACGCGGATGTTGTCTTGATTTCTGGGCATGATGGTGGAACAGGGGCTTCGCCACTAACGTCACTCAAGCACGCTGGTGCACCGTGGGAGCTAGGCCTAGCTGAAACTCAACAGACTTTGCTCTTAAACAATCTTCGCGATCGCATTGTTGTTCAGACAGATGGTCAGTTAAAAACTGGTCGCGATGTCGTTATTGCAGCATTGCTCGGTGCAGAAGAGTTCGGCTTTGCCACCGCACCGCTAGTTGTTTCAGGCTGCGTCATGATGCGTGTTTGCCATCTGGACACATGCCCAGTTGGCGTAGCTACGCAAAATCCTGAACTACGAGCTCGCTTTACCGGTAAGCCAGAGTTTGTTGAAACATTCTTTGAGTACATTGCCGAAGAAGTTCGTGAATTGTTGGCCAGTCTTGGATTCAGATCGTTACAAGAAGCTATTGGACACGTTGAGTATTTGGAGACCCGAAAAGCTATTGCGCACTGGAAGGCAAGTGGTTTAGATCTTTCTCCACTTCTAGTACGGCCCGAAACTTCGAGCTCGCTCTATAACACTGCAACTCAAGATCATGGATTAGCTGCTGCTCTAGATAATGAACTCATTCGATTATCTGAACCAGCACTTCATAAGAAAGAATTAGTTCGAATTGATGTACCAGTGAGAAATGTGAATCGCACTGTTGGAACCATGTTGGGTGCCCAAATTACTCTATTGCATGGGGGTGCTGGTTTACCAGATGGAACTATCGACGTCACTCTGCGCGGATCTGCTGGACAATCACTTGGCGCTTTTATTCCATCGGGTTTAACGCTGCGACTTTTTGGTGATTCCAATGACTACGTTGGAAAAGGTATTTCTGGAGGCCGCGTGATTGTGCGCCCTGACAAAGCTTCTACTTTCAACTCTCATGAAAATGTAATTGCAGGAAATGTCATTGGTTATGGCGCAACGTCAGGTGAAATCATGATTCGCGGAATTGTAGGAGAGCGTTTTTGCGTACGAAACTCTGGCGCTACTGCAATTGTCGAAGGAATTGGAGACCATGGTTGCGAATACATGACGGGCGGTACTGTCGTCGTACTCGGACAAACTGGTCGAAACTTTGCTGCGGGTATGTCGGGCGGCCGTGCCTTCTTACTAGATCTTAATCCTGCACATGTAAATGCAGACATGGTTGACGTATTGGCTGTTCCAGAAAATGAACGTGAAAACTTGCATGCATTGATAACCAGCTTTGCCTTGAATACAGAGTCAGTAGTCGCACAAGCACTCCTTGCTGATTGGGAAACTTCAATTCATCGTATTTCGCTAGTCATGCCTCGGGATTATGCTCGAGTGCTCGAAGCAATGGCACGTGCAACGCGTGAAGGCCTTCCGGTAGATGCACTTGTCATGGAGGTTGCTGCAAATGGCTGATCCAAAAGGGTTTATCACCACTCCTCGTGAAACTCCACAAAGACGTCCGGTTGATGTGCGAATTCAAGACTGGCGTGAAGTCTATGAACCACAAAGTTTTGAACATTTGCAAAAGCAGGCTGGACGATGCATGGACTGCGGTATTCCTTTCTGTCATTCAGGATGTCCATTGGGCAATCTCATCCCTGAATGGAACGATTTGATTTGGCGTGGCGATACTCACGAAGCGATTAATCGCCTACATGCAACCAATAACTTCCCAGAATTCACGGGGCGATTATGTCCAGCTCCGTGTGAAACTGCATGTGTTGTAGGAATAAATCGAGATGCAGTAACAATTAAGCAGGTAGAGCTACGTACTATTGAAGAAGCGTTTTCTACTGGAAATGTGAAGCCACTTATTCCTGATCGCCTCACTGGAAAAACTGTTGCAGTAATCGGTTCGGGACCTGCTGGATTAGCTGCGGCTCAGCAATTAACTCGGGCCGGACATACAGTCGCCGTTTATGAACGTGCAGCAAAAATCGGTGGATTACTCAGATATGGGATACCAGAGTTTAAAATGGAAAAACATATTCTTGATCGACGCCTTGAACAAATGGAAAAAGAAGGTACTCGTTTTCGTCCAGGTGTCGACGTAGGTGGAGAGCTCACTGGTGCGGATTTGCGCAAGAAATATGATGCGATTGTTGTCGCTATAGGTGCTACAAAATGGCGGGACCTCCCGATTCCCGGTAGAGAATTAAATGGAATTTATCAAGCGATGGAGTTCTTACCTTGGGGCAATAAGCAAGCACTTGGTGAGATAGAAAATCCACCTATTAATGTTGCTGGCAAGCATGTAGTGATTCTGGGTGGTGGCGATACGGGTGCGGATTGTCTTGGTACTTCAACTCGTCAAGGTGCGGCAAGTGTTACTCAATTAGAAATCATGCCACGCCCAAGTGATGAACGGCCAGCGTCACAACCTTGGCCCACGTATCCAATGATTTATCGTGTTTCGAGTGCACATGAAGAAAAAGACAATCGTATCTTTGCTGTCAGTACGGAAGAGTTTTTAGGTGACGAATCTGGAAACTTGCGAGCAATAAGAATTGTTGAAACTGAATTCGTCAACGGAAAATTTGAATCTGTCCCTGGTAGCGCAAGAGAGATACCTGCAGATTTTGTTTTTCTGGCTATGGGATTTACCGGTCCAGAGCAAACTCCATTATTAGACCAACTAGAGGTAAATATTGATGAACGTGGAAATATCGTTCGTGATGCCGACTTTGCCGCAAATAGTGACGGTGTTTTCGTTGCTGGTGATGCTGGCCGCGGTCAATCCTTAATAGTCTGGGCGATAGCAGAAGGTAGAAGTGTTGCATCGGCAGTTGATAGATATCTCACTGGTGACACTCAACTCCCTTCACCAATCGAACCCACCACTCGCCAGTTGATGGTTTAAGGTAGGCGCATGCGTAGAGCGAAAATAGTTTGCACGATGGGTCCTGCCGTTGAATCAGCTGAAAAAGTTAAAGAGCTTATTGCGGCGGGCATGAATATGGCTCGGCTAAATCTTTCTCATGGCTCTTATGAGGAGCATCAAGCACGCTTAGATCAGGTGCGCGCAGCAGCTAAAGAAGCGGGAGTTCCCGTAGCAATTCTTGTTGATTTGCAAGGCCCCAAGATACGTCTTGCTAGATTTAAAGATGGCCCGCACGAACTAGAGCGCGGCGATATTTTTACGATTACAACCGATGAAGTTGAAGGCACCAAAGACCGAGTTGGCACTACGTATAAAGGGCTACCAGGGGATTGCAAAGCCGGAGATCGAATTTTAATCGATGATGGAAAAGTTACTGTAGAAGTTGTCGAAGTGAAGGGCAATGACGTAATCACTACGGTTATACAGCCAGGTTCGGTAAGCAATAATAAAGGTATAAATCTTCCTGGTGTTGCAGTTTCAGTACCAGCAATGTCAGAAAAAGACATAGACGATCTGCGTTGGGGACTTCGCGCAGGTGCAGATTTTATTGCACTCTCATTCGTTCGCAATGCCGCTGACGTGGAAGATGTTCACCGCATCATGGACG
>CANKCT010000029.1 GCA_947480465.1 Actinomycetota bacterium | reverse complement strand
TGGCCCGCGACCATGCAACTGGAGAAGTTCAGTCATTTCGAATTCCACGTATCACCGGCGTAGCACCGATATAGACTTAGTCCATGCTGTCAGCACTTGAAAAACTTGTTCGGTTGGAGTCTCCAACTGAAGATTTAGATGCTTGTCGCGATGTTATTAGTCTTGCAAGTGATATTGCACATGAAGTTTTAGGTTCCCATGCAAAAATTTTAGATGTTAATGGGCGGCCAGTTTTTTGGTGGGGAGTAGAGAATCCGGAAGTTGTCGTGCTCGCACATTTAGATACGGTTTGGCCAAAAGGCTCATTTACGCCGCTGTGGAGAATAAAAGATAATGCAGCCACAGGTCCTGGAATTTTCGATATGAAAGCTGGATTTGTACAAGCATTGTTTGCAATGAAAGGGATTCAAGGTTCGGTGGCTTTAGTCGCTACAAGTGATGAAGAAACCGGAAGTGCAACAAGCAAAGAATTCATTAAAGAAATTTCTACCAGTGCTAAGGCGGTTCTTGTTCTTGAGGCCACACTAAATGGCAAAGTCAAAACTGGCCGAAAAGGCACTGCAATGTATCAAATTAGAATTCATGGAAAGGCATCTCATGCTGGTCTCGAACCAGAAAAAGGTGTTAACTCAACTATTGAAATAGCACATGCAATTCTTGCTATTTCCGAACTTGAAAATAAGGAGTTTGGAACTACAGTTGTTCCAACACTGTTACGTTCTGGAAATACAACAAACACGGTTCCTGATTTAGCCGTGCTCGATGTTGATATTCGCTCATTTACCACCGAAGAACTTCTACGAATTGATACAGCAATACATAGCTTGCAACCCGTAAATCCTGCCACTCGATATGAAATCACAGGTGGTTTTAACCGACCCCCTTTAGAAATTAGTTCAACAATGGCACTGTACGAAAGAGCTGAAAAAGTAGCTAAAAAACTTGGTATGCCGCCCCTGGGACACGCCTCCGTAGGTGGTGCAAGTGATGGAAACTTTGCTGCTGCGGCAGGTGCACAAGTGTTGGACGGCCTTGGCGCAATCGGAGATGGCGCGCATGCCGCTCATGAGTGGGTTGATATCACAACACTCGAAGAACGAAGTGTTTTATTGCACGAACTAATTAAGGACATTCTAAATGACTGAAGGCCCGTTAATTGTTCAAAGCGATAAGACTTTACTTTTGGATATTGACCACCCAATGTCTACTGAGTGCCGTCGTGCAATTGCACCATTTGCAGAGTTAGAACGATCTCCCGAGCACATACATACTTATCGACTCACTCCACTTGGTTTATGGAATGCACGTGCAGCAGGTCATGATGCTGAACAAGTAATTGATACTCTCATTAAATATTCACGTTATGCCGTCCCGCATTCAATTCTGATTGATGTTGCAGAGACCATGTCACGGTATGGGCGATTGCGTTTAGAAGCTGATCCAGTTCATGGCCTCATTCTTGTAACAACAGATACCGCAGTTTTAGAAGAAGTGATTCGAGCACGAAAGATTGCACCATTACTGGGTGCTCGCATTGATGCTGAAACAATTACAGTGCTACCAAGCCAACGTGGAGCAATTAAACAATCTCTGCTTCGTTTAGGTTGGCCTGCTGAAGACTTTGCTGGTTATGTAGATGGTCAAGCACATCCAATTGAATTAGTTCAAAAAGATTGGAAAATCCGTCCGTATCAAGAGTTAGCGGCAGAAGGATTTTGGCATGGCGGTTCAGGTGTAGTTGTACTCCCCTGTGGTGCTGGAAAAACAATTGTTGGGGCTGCAGCTATGGCACATGCCAAAGCCACAACGCTAATCTTGGTAACAAACACGATTGCAGCCCGTCAATGGCGCGAAGAATTATTGAAACGAACAACGCTCAACGAAGATGAGATTGGCGAGTATTCAGGTGCTAAAAAAGAGATTCGCCCAGTAACAATCGCTACTTATCAAGTTATGACCAAGAAAAAGAATGGTGTTTACGCACATTTAGATTTATTCGATACCCACGACTGGGGTTTGATCATTTACGACGAAGTTCACTTACTTCCAGCGCCAATTTTCCGCTTTACTGCCGATATTCAATCTCGTCGTCGCCTTGGTTTAACTGCAACTCTCGTTCGTGAAGACGGCATGGAAGGTGAAGTTTTTTCACTCATTGGGCCTAAGCGTTATGACGTTCCCTGGAAAGAGATTGAATCTCAAGGCTACATTGCTCCAGCCGAATGCATCGAAGTTCGAGTGAACTTAACTGAGGCAGAGCGTTTAATGTATGCAACGGCAGAACCTGAAAATCGATATCGCTCCTGTGCTACGACTCGGACTAAGAGAAATGTCGTTGAGGCATTGGTTGAAAAACATGCAGGTGAACAAATATTAGTTATCGGTCAATATATTGATCAGCTCGATGAACTTTCAGAAACCCTAGGTGTGCCCTTGATTAAAGGTGATACACCAGTTAAAGAACGTGAAGTTCTTTTCAATAAATTTAGATCTGGAGAAATTTCCTGCTTAGTAGTATCAAAAGTGGCTAACTTTTCTATTGACTTACCTGATGCCACTATTGCAATACAAGTTTCAGGTGCTTTTGGAAGCCGACAGGAGGAAGCGCAGCGTTTGGGACGTATTCTGCGCCCTAAGTCAGACGGCCGAGGAGCTAAGTTTTATTCAGTTATTTCGCGCGACACAATTGATCAAGACTTTGCCCAGAACCGTCAACGCTTCTTAGCCGAGCAGGGATATTCCTACAAAATTATCGATGCTGACGATGTTTTTCAAGGGAAGATCTAAAGCGCTCTGGATCTATTCGCCAAAAATCATGGTGCTGACCGTCGATATGTATGACAGGGATTTGTTCGCCATACAGACGCTCTAACTCATCATCTCCATCTATATAAATCTCCTCGATGCTAAAGCCGAGTTCAAGTTTCATAGACTCCAAAACTTCCAGGGCCACCTCGCAAAGATGACATCCATGGCGTGAGTAAATAGAGACGACCTCGGGCATGGTCAAATCATCTCACCCTGATAGCGTTTGCACCTATGGTGGGTATCAACGCGAGGTCGGTCAAAGCCTCCCTTTTAGCTTTCCTCATCTGTGCCCCACTTTTGAACTCACCATCCGCTGAAGCACTTTTCGCTGAAATTCCATCCCAGCACTGGGTACATACTTATGCTGGTACAGCAAGTGTGACCAATCAAATCCCACGGGTGAAAAATGTTAGCGGGATAGTTAAGTCCAAGTTTAAAGTTACTTATAGCGGTTTCCCTGAGTGGGCAAAGCAAGATGTACAAAGTGCAATAGATATCTGGTCTGTTAATTTCTCATCGACAGTTCCAATATCTATTGAGGCAACATGGGGCCGTTCAACTTCATGGGGAATTCTTGGAAGTGCGCGGCCGGGAAATTTCTTTTCATCTTTTCCCGGAGCACCGGACCCATCTCTTTGGTACACGTCGGCTCTGGCTAATGCAATTGCCGGTAAAGATCTCGATAAAAGCAATCCTGAAATGATTATCGAGGTTAACTCTGGCGGGGCTTGGAATTCGCGGGGTGATGGTCTGCCGCGTTCGAATGAATATGATTTAACTTCAGTCTTTCTTCACGAAATTGCACACGGGCTTGGGTTTATTTCTAATGAATCATATGAAACGCTTTTAGATATCGCGAGCTTAGATCAACCAACTCCATTTGATGCCTTCGCACAAAGCGCTGATGGTCGTCGCTTGGCAGATTTACCAACCCCTTCTGCTGAATTAGCCAAGACTTTAACCTCTTCTTTAGTTTGGTCTGGTCCTGCGGGAATTAAAGCCAATGGTGGTGTTAAACCAAAACTTTATACGCCTTTGCAGTATCAATCAGGCTCTTCAACTAGCCACTTAGATGAACAGACTTTTTCTAAAGCGGGTAGAGACTCACTGATGACACCAAATCTGGACCCAGGTGAGATTTTTACTGAACCAGGTCCGCTGTTATTGGCCATGCTAGAAGATATGAGAAGCAAACCACCAGCAGGTATTGCAACTGGTCTTCCTGATTCACCACGAAACGCCAAAGCTTTAATAGCTGACGCTGGGGCATTGATCACTTTTGATCCGCCGGCGAATTTAAGATCCGCACAAATTTCTGGCTACGTCATCAAAAATCTGAAAACTGGAGTTGAAAGCCAAGTAACTTCTAGTCCTGCTCTAGTTACTGGGCTAAAAAATGGAACATCTTACGCATTCACAGTTACTGCAAAGAATTTACTAGGAAGTTCGCCACCTGCGACGACAAAACCAGTCGTCCCTCAAGCAGGATGGAAAAGTAGTTTATTTGATGCAGCTACGAGTGCTACGAATATAACTAGCACACTCTTCAATGGTCTGCCTGCAGTCGCATACACCGATGAAAAATCTGGACGTTTAAAGCTTGCACTTTATAATGGAAAAACATGGAAAAAGATAACCATGGATGGAGCAGGTGGTTCAGGTGGACGTACTCGTAATCCAATAACTAGCCCGATTTCTATGTGTGTGAATGGCACTAATTCTCGGCAAACTCTCCATCTCTTTTACAGCGACGAAACTGACAAAGACCTTAGGTACGCTACATATAATGGCAAAACTTTCACTTATGACGTTGTTGACGGCAATGGTGCATCTGTAAATAGCTACCAAAGTGTCTTACGGGTTCGTACTGCAAGTGATGTAAGTGTCTCAAATGCTTGCATTGCCACAATCAATTCTGTACAAGTCTTTTACCGAGATGAAACTCAAGGTATTTTGCTTGGGGCGATAAAAACAAAGAATTCAGCTTGGAATTATGAACTCATCGATGGTGATCGCGATACCGAAGGGCGCTCAATTGGTGACGTTGGTAATCATTTGAGCGCGATGGTTGAAGGTACTGTTACTTATCTAGTTTATGACGCAATTCTCTCTGTTAACCAGAAGCGAGAGATAACTTCCGGCGCTGTTCGTGTGGCATCTCGGACAAGTGCAGTTGCTAATTCGTGGTCCTACCAAACGTTAGATGTTTCAACAGATAAGGCATTAGTTTTTGGGTTTGATATTTCTCTGACCAAAGTAAATGGCCATGTGCGTGCGACCTGGTTGGCGTCATCAGCAAGTTCTTTTCCAGAGCCTAATCAATTGCGCTGGGCATCTCTATACCAACCACAGAAAATATCGAGCATTACTACTGAAAACTTTGGAGCACCTGGCCCTGATCTTTCATCAGATGCAAACTTAATCGTCTTTAACTGCCAAGAACGCCTTTGTGCCGCTGATACAACGAAGACCGATAAAGGCCAAAGTGCGATTTTGTTAGTCACGAGTAATCAAAGCACCAATCAGATAGCAAGTGCTTGGGTAACCATAAATAAGGTGCGATACCTTCTTGCTACAGTTGATAATAAGTTATCTCTACTAACTCCGAGATTAGGTTAGTTAGCCAAGAAAGCTGAGATGGTTTGCTCACTTATGGCAAGCACAACGACTCCTAAAGCTTTTGATTCAATAAGCCCAAATACCTCAGTGCTCTTCGACGGTCCGCTATAAGCATCAGTAATTAGGCCCTTAGCGTCGAACGTCAGAAGAAGTGGCCGGGCAGTTTTTGGAACCCAACCCCGAAGAGTTTGGATCGTGGAGGTTGATGCAATCAAA
This sequence comes from Actinomycetota bacterium, assembly GCA_947480465.1. GTDB lineage: Bacteria > Actinomycetota > Actinomycetes > Nanopelagicales > Nanopelagicaceae > Planktophila. Next base: position 2,641 of record CANKCT010000029.1, on the reverse strand, counting down.
GCTCGAGTACTACCAGCGGTAAATGTAGAACCTGTCGAATTAAACCTATACGTCCATAGCGGAGCAAATGTTTTTGAGAATTTTGTGACTGCGCTCTGGGTTGTTGACCCTTTAATCACATTTCCACCTAATAAATACGTACTACTAGCGGTATTCCAACTTCTATTTGCTTTTGATTCAGAACTTCTCACAACTTTAGTCACTTCATTTTTTGAATTTAACGCCATAATAATTCCATCGGTTATTCCTAAAAGTTTTTTCCCACCTAGGACTTCACCGCTAGAACCGAAAAGGGTCTTAACTCCGTCTCTGCCCTTTAATACTGAATTTAGTTGTGTGGCCTGAGAGCCAATTCTTACCAGATCCGAGAAAGCACCGGCAGTGTCAGTGTTCATCAGAAATCCCGCATTGCCTTTTTCAGTTGCTATAACTCCAACCAGCGAAGTTCCACTGCTGTCTGCAATGATTGAATTGACTAACACGGCGGATTCTTGTTGATTTAGAAAGGTTTCCGGAGTTGAAATCCCCACAGGAATTTTCCATACTGCGACAGTATTGAATTCAATGTCTTTCCCACTAGTACTCACACTTACACCATCAGGATTTATAGGGTTCAAAGTTTCGACAGGAGTTGGAGCCACAACGGTTTCAGATACTGAACCTGCTATCCAGATATTTCCAGAGACATCAACTGTCCCTGCGGTTGCAATAGAGTTTAACTCTGGGCCTAGTTCAGAGCTCCATAACTCTTTTCCAGTTTGATCTATGGCGCGCACATAAGACTTTTCATCTCTACTTCCAAAAATAACTATCTCAGAGCCTCTAATCAATACACCCGAAACTTCGGCTACAGAGCCAATAGTTGTCAAAGGAGTAAGAGATTTAACGGAAATTTGCTTAAGAGGTGCGGCATTTGCTGGCAGACTAACTACGAGCGAAGCAATAACAATTAAAAAAAGTTTTTTCACGCGAGTTCTTGCGAGCGATTGCGCGCGGCTTTCATAGCGGTGGCAACTAACTCAGAAATATGTGCATCCTCAAATGAAGCCAATGCTGCAGCCGTTGTTCCATTAGGGCTTGTGACATTTTCACGAAGAGTCGTAGCTGATTTTCCTGACTCTTCTAGCAATTTTGCAGCACCCACTATTGTCTGCACGGTTAATTGAGTGGCAACTTCATTTGAAAGTCCAAGTTCCTGGGCACCAGCAATCATTGCTTCTACAAATCTAAAGAAATATGCTGGACCAGATCCGCTAGTTGCAGTGACTGCATCTTGGAGCTCTTCTGGAACTTCGACAACCTTTCCAGTTGCAGCCAAAAATCCAGTAACGAAGTTAGTTTGTTCATCAGTGACGCCTTCACCTAGTGAAATTGCTGCCATGCCAGCACCAACAATTGTGGCGGTATTGGGCATTACACGGATAACTGGGTTATGTGTTCCAAGTGCATCTGAGATAAATGAGATCTTCTTGCCAGCTGCAAAAGTAACAACAACGGCCGAAGTATTTATCCAACTCCTTATTTGCTCAAGTACGCCAGACATATCCTGTGGCTTTACAACTAGAAGTAGGACATCGGCACTTGAAACATTCTTTTCAATATCGTCGACTTTTATGCCATAACGATTCATCAGTTCATCAGCGCGTTCTTTGCGCTTTTCAGAAACCGTAATCTGTAGCGGATCTACACCATAGGAAATTAATCCAGCAATAAGGGCTTCACCCATGATGCCTGCACCAATTACACCAACTGATATCGACTTACTCATTGTGCAAGCCTACCTGTTAAGCGTGTAGGCTCTGAGTCTATGTCTGAAATAAAGCCTGGATTTGCCCGAGATTGGGTTGAATTTACCGACCCTACACAACCTGAGGAAATTTTTAAGTGTGATCTCACCTGGCTAACTTCTTACTGGACATGCATTTATGGAGATGGTTGCCAAGGAGTTTTTAAGAACCAACCCAATTCTGGATGTTGCACTGAAGGTGCAATGTATACAGATGAAGAAGATGAAGCACGCACCGATCGTGCGGCTGCTTACTTAACACCAGAGATGTGGCAGTTTTATTCTGAGGCACGTCCTAAAAAACCTGGTGCAAAACTTCGAATTTCTGAGAAAGATGAAGATGGTGACCGGAAAACTCGTCGCGTCGAAGATGGTTGTATCTTCCTAAACCGTAAAGGTTACGAAGCAGAAGGTTTTACCGGTTCATTTGGCTGCGTCTTACATCATTTAGCAATTAAAGAAAATAAGCACTTTGTAGATACAAAACCTGATGTCTGTTGGCAGTTACCGCTTCGACGTAGTTATGAAACTCGCGAAGTTGGCGAGCGCGAATATTCAGTAACTGTAATTGGCGAATATGAACGCCTTGCTTGGGGCGATGGTGGCGATGATTTTGACTGGTACTGCACGAGCAATACCGAAGCGCACGTTGGAAAAGAACCTGTATACATCTCAAATAAGTATGAACTGCAAAAACTCATGGGCGAGGTCGCATATGCAGAGCTAGCTCGACTCTGCGATATTCGCATGGCCGGAATTCGTGATGCCCAAGCGCGCTCCCTTCCCCTTTTCGTCATTCAACATCCAGCAACGCTGGCTGCCGCCAAGAAATAGTCAGACCTAAGTTCTAGGCTC
>CANKCT010000028.1 GCA_947480465.1 Actinomycetota bacterium | reverse complement strand
TATCGAGCCCCAAGCGAAGAACCTATAAACGCTATTCACGCGTCCTAATAGATTAGTAGGAATGATGCTTTGGCGCAGCGATACCGTGATCGTATTCCAGAGAATCCCAACAAATGATTCCACAACAACGACAATCCACATCACTTGCCATGAGGTTGTAAATCCGACGATCAGACTTCCGATGGGGGCTGCCGCTAAGGCCAAGGCGAGGGATGGTCCGCTGCCAAATTTGCTGGAAATCTTTGGAGCAAGAATTCCGCCGATGGTGCCGCCGATAGCTCCTGCCGTACCTAGAAGCGCAAAAGCAAAAACAGAAGTTTGCAGAACTTCCTGAGCGAAGAGAATAAACACGGCACCTACCATCGTACCAATTCCATTCATGCATCCCAGAATGATTGCCATAGGACGAAGTAAAGGATGAGCCCAAAGCCAACTAAATCCCTCTTTAATTTCGACTCTGAAATTAATTTTTTCGCGAGGAGTATCACTTGCAATTGGTTTGAAAGTTCCAGTCAATGAAGCGATTAAAGCAACAGAGATAAAAAATGATGCTGCATCAAAAAAGAATGGTAAGAAAATTGCAACTCCAATCAGCAATGAGCCGATCGGTGGTCCAATAAAACTATTTGTGAGCGCTTCTGCACTCCACATGCGACCATTAGCCTTTTCTAAATTTTCTTTATCAACTACTGAAGGTAACAGAGTCTGTGCACTGTTATCACGCAAAACTTCAGCTAATCCAAATAGAAATGAAGTAACTAGTAAAGTTAAGTAAAGTGGCCAATTCGTGGATAAATCTGTGAGCTTTGATAAATCATTTAATGATGGCAGTGAATCCCGGTTGAGATACACAACTAATCCGACAAAAACTGTCAGGACTCCCCTGAGGAAATCCATCCCAACAATTAATTTCCGACGATCAAAACGGTCTGTCAGAACTCCTGCATGCAAAGTAAATATCAACCACGGTAGTCTGGAAGCGACTCCGGCTAGGGCGATGAGCATGGGCGATCTAGTAACTGCCGAGGCCAACCACGGGTAGGCAACCATTGTGATTCCATCGCCAAGATTTGAGATAGCTGTAGCAGTCCACAGTTTTACATACGAGCGACCAAGTGGTTTAGGCATGATCAAACCTTACTGTTACGAAGCTGAATTATCGTTAATGCTTAAGAAAAACTTCAACGAAGTGGCAGAGATTATCGTGGCGACAGTGCCGCCCACAATAAGCGGTGTCCGAAGTCCAGCATTAGCTAAGAAGCCTCCTATGAGAGAACCAAAGGGCATCAGCCCCCACACGATAGTACGCCGCGCACCATGTATTCGACCGAAGAGTTCTTGTGGAATCAAATTCTGATACATCGACATCAATAAGATGTTCCAATTCGATATTGTGAATGATCCAAGCGTTGCCAAAAGCATGAAGATTGAAATGTTGGGAGCAAAACCTTGAAGCAATACAAAGAATGAACTAAGAAAAATGCAAACCGCCATTACTTTACTTCGACCAAACTTCTTTGAGAGCTTTGGTGCTAACAGTCCCCCAAGAATTGCGCCAAGAGCTTGAATTGAAAGCGCAATACCAAAATATGCTGGTCTTAACGCTAACTCTTGTGTCATAAAAAGAATAATTGTGGAAATTGATATGGAGTAACACAACCCAATGCTTGCGGTAATTAGCACTATTCTGCGCAAAAGCTTATGTGCATATAGATACTTGACTCCAAATTTGATTTCATCCATGAAGCTGCTTCTTGCATTTTTCGGCACTTCCTCACGGAGGTCTTGCAAAAACTTAACTGGAATAAAAGCAGTTAAAACTGCCGCGACTAAAAAGCCAAGACTATTTGCAATAAATGGCAAATAAATTGCAACTGCATAAAGAAAACCACTTATTGGCGTCCCAATAAACCCCTGCACTACCGTCTCTGAAATTTGTAGCCTTGAATTACCGCGTTCGAACTGTGAGTTATTGAGAATCTGCGGGATGAGCGACTGTGATGAAGTATCGGCAGCAACTTCACAGATTCCAATCAAGAAAGTTGCTAGGAAAAGTAAGTAAATAGTTATCGTGTCAGTCGAAATTGAAAGCGCTATAAGGGCGGCAATGATGCACCTGACGGCATTTGCACTTGCCAGCAGCAATCGTCGATCAACTCGATCAACGAGTGCTCCAATTGGAATTGCAAAGAAAAGCCAGGGCAGCATCACTAGCGCACTGAGCATTGAGATCAAAACAGGGTTCCTAGTCAGGGTGATCGCTAGAAGTGGGGCGGCAACGGCAAGAATTCCATCAGCTAAATTAGTTGTAAGACTTGCTCCCCATAGTCGGTTAAATGCTGGACCAAGAGTTTTCATGCATTTAGCATATTGGCGCGTAGTCTTATTGCCATGGGTACGGCGCAATGAAAATTCTTCTATTTTTAATTCTTGTTGTATTTGTTGTCAACTTAGCCCCAGCATTCGCGCCTCCAACGTGGAGTGTATTGGTTTTCTTTGTACTGAATTCAAATCTTCCGGTCTGGCTCATAGTAACGGCTGGTGCCACTAGCGCTGGGTTTGGTCGCTATTACTTAGCTCGTTTAACCGGATTATTGCGCTACAAGATCAAAGAGGAAACCATTAAGAATTTGCAAGCTGCTAGAAATAAACTTGAATCAAAGTCAGTCCACAAGTATTCAATGTTCTTGTTTTTTGTCGTATCCCCCTTGCCGTCGGCTCAACTTTTTGAAGCCGCAGGGCTATTAGGTGTGAAACTCATACCACTCACCATCGCCTTTTTCTCAGGACGCATCATTACATATTCCATTTATGTTGCAGGTGCGTCTCAACTCAAAGCAAAGGGGATTGCAGACCTTGTGGCCGAACAGTTCACCAGTGTTTGGGGAGTTATCTTTCAGCTTGTAATGATTCTCGGGGTTATCGGTTTGGGTAAAATTAACTGGTCAAAAATACTAAATTAAACTTGAAATTAATTACTTGTTATCAATTGGGCTAAATGCGTTTCAACCATATTGCCATCATCGGCAACTTTATCCACGAGCAACACAACTATTATCATGAGCAATGCGGCAATAATTCCTACAAGCACTCCAGATTTTTTATCAAGATTAATTTGCATAGATTGAACTTAGCACCACAATAGGAAACAGCCCACCCGCATTGCTGCAGATGGGCTGTTATTTCCCTCGAATTGGAAAGCGAACTAACCGATCTTGGCTACCTGTGCAAGTGACTTCTTCAGAAGATCACCATCGATAACACTGAAACCAAGATTTGCTCCGACATCCTTTGCACACTTTGAGCTTAAGATGTAATTAGCGAACTCCTTGACTGCTGTCGCTCTGGACTTATCTGGGTATGAAGTGTCTGCAAGGAGGTAAGAAACGATTCCTAGTGGATATGCTCCCTTTTCCTTAGTTGCATAATCAAATGTTAGGAAGCCATTTGCATCCTGGCTTGCTGATGCAAGGAATGCACTCACGCCGGTTGAATCTGCTGATACTGCTGAACCAGCGGGATTAATGAGTTTAGCAACCTTTAACTTGTTAGCAGTTGCATAGTTAACTTCAGCGTATGTGATTGAGTAAGACGTCTTACCTGCAAGTTGTGAAACACCGCTTGAAGATTGCGCACCCACTACTCGACCTAAGTTCTCAATTGCATTGATATTTCCTGGGAATGAATCCTTGAACACTTTGTTCTTGGCTTTAGTCCACACGGATGGTGCTGACTTAGCTAAGTAGTTTGTGAAGTTTTCAGAAGTTCCTGATGAGTCTGAACGATAAATAACCTTGATTGATTGATTTGGGAGTGTGTAGTGACTTGTCACATTTTGTGTACGAAGAACGATTGGATCTCCCTTAGCATCTTTTCGTGGATTTCCATTTGCATCTAACTTGTAAGTTACTTTCACTGATGTGCGGTTGTTATCAGCAACAATTGCTGGATCATTCCAACGAGTGATAGTTCCACCAAAGATTCCAGCGATTGTTGCTGCAGATAGCTGCAGTTGCGTCTTAGAAGGCAAGTTGTGCAAAACCGCGATTGGTGCAGCAACTAATGGCACATGGACAAGTGTTGAACGTCGTGTTGTAGCTGTATAGGCACCGTCAGACATCCAGAAATCACCAATGGACTTATCTGAGTTAGCTTGGCCAGTTCCAGAAGAAGAAGAAGCATAAACATAAGTATGTGAAGTATTTGAAGCAAAGCCAGCTTTGCAACCTTCGATGAGTAGGGCTGGGAATGAAGCACCTGAGCCCTGTAGGTCAACTGCATATGCAGGAGTGCCTGCAACTAAACCAAACGCGAGTGCAAGAGTTGCAATCTTCGCGAACTTTGAAATTCTCAATTTTTTCCCCTTTTTAGGTATGTGTGAACTACAGCCCAAACCTAAAGAAATGAGATTAACACTCGGACTATCAGACATAAACTCTGCCCATCCTTTAGATGAACAGCAGGTAAATGTCTACCCGAATCGACCTGTTACGTAATTCTCTGTACGTGGATCTTGTGGGCGAGAGAAAATCTCACTTGTTGGAGCAACTTCAATCATTTGTCCTGGACCGCCATCGGATAGGAAAAATGCGGTGTAGTCGGAGACTCGCGCAGCCTGTTGCATATTGTGGGTCACAATAATAATTGTCATTGAGTCCGAAAGATGACGAATAGTCTCTTCGATCCGAAGTGTTGAACCTGGATCAAGAGCTGAACATGGCTCATCCATTAGTAAGACCTGAGGGCGAACTGCTAAAGCACGGGCGATGCATAAACGCTGCTGCTGACCACCAGAAAGTGAACCACCATGCGCACCTAAACGATCTTTAACTTCGCTCCATAAACCGGCACGCTCTAAACACTCCTCTAGCAGGTCATCTTTATTTTCTGCTTTTATCTGGGCAAGCTTTAAACCTGATAAAACATTTTCACCAATTGTCATAGATGGAAAGGGATTTGGTTTTTGAAATACCATTCCGATTTGTAAACGAATTTTGGTTACATCTGTCCCAGGAGCATAAACATCTTTTCCATCTAGCAATACTTCGCCAGCCATTGCCGCTCCAGGAATGAATTCATGCATGCGGTTGATGGTTCTAATATAGGTAGATTTTCCACATCCAGAAGGCCCGATTAACGCGGTGACTGTTCCAGCTGCAAAATCTAATGAAATATCCGCAAGCGCATGATGCTTACCAAACCATGCATGGACGCCACGAGTCTCCAAGCCTGTTCCCAAAGCGCGCGTACCTGGAACTTTTACATTGTGCGCTTGCGCCACACTTGCTAGCGAAGTTGGCTTTACATGTGTCTCCATTTTTTCCTTTTCGTTCTCATGTGACGTGGTCATTTAGCAGCCTTTCGAGATCCTAAGAAACGTGCCGAAGTAAATAGAATCAGGACGAGCCCTACTAAGACCAATAGTCCTGCCCAAGCACGAGTTATTGCCTCCGGAGAGCCCGCGTTGAAAGATTTCCAGATGTAATACGGCAATGAACCCATAGGTCCACTGAATGCATTTGGATTAACTCTGTCGCCACCACCAGTTAGTAAAAGAATTGGTGCAGTTTCTCCCGCGATTCTTGCGACACCTAAAATGATTGCAGTGACTAAACCACTCTTTGCAGCGGGCAAAACAATCATCGCAACGGTGCGCCACTGTGTTCCACCTAAAGCAGTACCGGCCTCACGCAAGTCATTAGGAATTAGGTTAAGAACTTCCTCCGCTGTTCTGGCAATTGTTGGAATCATTAAAATTGTTAAGGACAGCGAGCCCATGAGACCGGAGTATGACTTTGTGATGGGATAAAGAACTGCCGAGAGGATAAATAATCCAGCGACGATTGATGGTACGCCACTCATTGCTTGCACGAGAAAGCGAATCGGGCCTGTGAATTTTCCTTTAATTTCAGTCAGATATAAAGCGGTAAGAATTCCTATTGGGACACTCAAAATAAGTGCTACCGTGACAAGCAATAAAGTTCCAGTGATCGCATGCAATAACCCACCATTGTTCAGTGGGTCAGTGGGAGTTGCTAATGCCATGTCATGTGTAAAGAGCCCAAAACTAATGCCTGGCAAGCCATTTTTGAGGACAGTCGCTAAAATACTTGCTACTGGAATTACCGTAACGATAGCTCCGATTGCAACTAAAGAGTTAACCAGAGCGTCCTTAGCTGCAGCACTTCCACGCTGCTGTGCCTTAAAGATTGAAGTAAGTAGTGCATAAGCAATGAAGAAAACTGCGAAATATGCAAGTTTGCCTTTCATAGGCGTGACAGCAACGACGGTAAATGACGCCAGAAGAGCAACAAGTAAAACTAAAGCATCAATTGCGCGCTGCTTGTTTGATGCTTTCCATGGTTTTGTTGGTATCACAGAACTTCCAGTACTCATCGTCCAGACTTCCCTGTTGTTTTGACTATCAGATTTGCTAAACCATTAACTATCAAAGTAAGTAAGAATAAAACTAAACCAGCTGCCATAAGGGCTTTAATTTCATAAGGACTTGCATCCCCAAACTTTAAAATAATGAGCGATGCGACGTTTCCACCAGCGCCTAGCAACATCTGCCAGTTAATCTGAAAGACGATGTTTAAAACAGTGAATACCGCCACCGTCTCACCCATTGCGCGACCAAGTCCCAACATTGCTCCGCCAATTACACCACTTCGACCATGCGGAATAACTACAGCTTTTATCATTGCCCAGCGAGTTGCACCTAATGCATAAGCGGCTTGAATCCGATCGAGAGGCGCTTGCGAAAATATCTCGCGTGAGACCGAAGTAATGATTGGAATGATCATGATTGAAAGCACAACACCAGCAACAAAAGGTGAACGCGTATAGACAGGTACCTGCATATCGAAAATAGGAATAAACCCAAAGTAACGGTGCAAGAGTTTTGCCCAGTATTCAACACTTGGCATTAACACTAAAAAGCCCCAGATTCCAAAGAGGATTGAAGGAAATGCCGCCATCATGTCAATTATTGTGACCAAGATTTTCTTCAACCAGTTGGGAGCATAAAAATTCAAGAAAAGAGCACAAAATACTGAGACTGGAAGGGCAATAACTACCGCGATGAGAGAGCAGAGAATTGTTCCTACAAGCATCGCTGCAAGACCGAAGTGGCTCTCTAAAACATTTCCAGCATCATCGGTTGAAATCGACCAGTCTGAGTGCGTAATAAAACCAATTCCCTCTTGACGCAATACTTCAAAACCTCGATAACCAAGAAAAAGTGCAATTAATCCAAGGATTACTAGGGATGAAATTCCACCAAAAGTTACTATGGCGCGAAAAACTCTATCTGAACGCCGTGGTTCAGTACTAATTTCTCGAGGAGTTGGAGTTTTTATAGCAGTAAATGTCATGTTTAGGATGCGAACTTTCCTGTGACCAGGAAATAAACACGACGAGAAATAGAGACCGCATGGTCGGCATAGCGCTCGTAATATCGACCAAGAAGAGTTAAGTCAATTGCAGTTTCGATGCCATGTTTCCACGTCGGCTCAATCAAAACTCCAATTAGCTGTCGATGTAAGTTGTCAATCTCATCATCATCACGTTCAACTTCTAACGCCATGTCTGTATCACGTGTTGTAATAACTATTCCCGTTTTATTCGTAATCTTGACAGCAGCAGACCCCATCGATGTGATGGTTTGGATTAATTCAGTTGGAACGGCTGGATCTGGGTGTCGGAGCCGAGCAATTTTTGCAACGTGGTGCGACAAATCTCCCATGCGTTCTAAATCCGAACTCATCCGAAGGGCTGTAACAAGCGCGCGAAGATCAGAAGCAACGGGTTGTTGACGTGCGATGATGTCAATAATCCGAGCATCGATTTCATGTTGAAAGTCATCAATTTTTTCGTCTGCAGCAATTACTTCTTGTGCAAGATTTAAGTCACTATTGAGAATTGCTGTTGTCGCTTGCTCCATTGATGCCGACACCATTGAAGTTAGGTCTACTAACGATTGTGAAACACTGTCTAACTCGTCCTGAAAAACTGATCTGATAAGGGCCATGTGGCAGAACCTATGCGGAGGTGATGAATAGAGACCCTCGCTTAGGTGAACGGAGGGTAAACTGAGCGATTCTGCCTATAGAGTGCCGTCATGAAGTTCTTGCGCAAGGACTCACTTGAGTCAGACCCCCGAGCCTTGCCGGATGTCCTGTTGGAAACTCTCACTCTCTTGGAGGAAGATTCCTTGATTTTAGCGCCTGGAGAGGTGCCAATATTCAGCACCCCTGGAATTGAATCCCTGGGCATTCTGCGAGATGCCCGTGTGCAGAGTCCGGAACTTCTTGCCACAGTGCGTGTGGTGC
>CANKCT010000027.1 GCA_947480465.1 Actinomycetota bacterium | reverse complement strand
ATTTCTTCCTCAATTTACTTCCTGTTATGCCAAATTTCATTCTAAATTCCTTTCACGAGGGTGTAATACATTGGTGTGATTATTGGAATCCAATTGAGTGATTTCGAAATTTACAGCGCGCACTCAAGTATCTTCATTGATGTGCGCACACACATCGGCAATAATTTAAATCAAACGGCATGACCGCACTTTTTCCAGGGCACGTTGCAACCGCTTTCATTAGCAATTGAAAGCGGTTTCATAGATATAAGCAATAGAAATTTGCAGAAATAGCCCAATTTTATCAAATCGTTATAAATGGTGGGCTGGAGCCTGCCTAGTGCTTGATGACCTTGCCAACCCCATTAACTGAGTAATAACGGATGTAATCGACATGCAGCTGTGCCTGATTCAAAGCCGGATCAATGTATTCACCAGCGTATGTGCCACCCATGGCCAAGTTCAAGATCAAGAAAAACTCCTGGTTGTATACCCAGCCTCTAGCGCCAGTATCTGCCGAACTGTATGACCCGGTTACTCTGCCATCTACGATGAATGTGAGTGAATTCTTTTTCCAATCAATGGCATAGGTGTGATAACCATCGGACAATGGCGGACCACTTAAAAATCGGGCACCCAAACCTGAACCTTGCGGGGTAGTTGGTCCGTGAATTGCTGAGGTTGATTGATCAGGGATATCCCCGCGAAACTCCATGATGTCGATTTCGCCGCATTCAGGCCAAGGGACACCATCTAGTAAATCTCCGCCCAACATCCAAAAAGCTGGCCAGACACCAATACCTACTGGCATTTTGATTCGCGCTTCCAAGCGCCCGTACATAAATCCAACGTTTCGTGCAGTCTTCATGCGAGCACTTGTAAACTGGCATTCAGAGCAGCGATTAAGTATGTCTTCCGTGCCAGGTACTTCACCTACTTGTTCGGTATATTCATTTGAAATTCTGTTAGCGGTGAGCACTAAACGGCCGGCACCATCCATCGATGCGTTGGCCGCTTTGTCGGTGTAGTACTGGCGTTCAGAATTTCCCCAGCCGCCACCACCAATTTCGCGACTCCAAGTTTTTGCTGACGGTAGTGAACCTTTTTTGCCGTTGAACTCGTCAGACCATAAAAGCTTGAGTGTTTTCTTGGATGCTGCATCTGCAACGGGGTTGACCATGAAAGTTAGAGCGATTGAGAGCGCAACAAATAAACTGGCTGGTGCCAGAATCCGTTTTCTAATGACCATGAACCGCTCTCCTCGTTATCAAATATTAATCAGAAACCCCTTGTGCCAAATAGCATTAAAGGCTTAAATAGCGTACCTTGAAACCGCTTTCATGGAAACCCCCGCTGACGGGAGTTTTGCTGAGAGTTTTCTGGTTTCACTGATGGCTTGCCGGATGTCAGGTCTGTTAAAGGGAAGGTTTTACACATGAATAAGTTGACCACCAAAAATGCATTTCTCGGGGCAATTGTTGCGTTCGCCGTTTCAGCAGGATTGCTAACTGCGCCAGCAAAAGCTGTCGATCAAATCACTTTAACTATTTGGACTTTTGGCGAAGTTATTCAGCCTGGCCTACAGCGTGAATATCAAAAATTGCACCCAGAAATTAAAATCATTCCTATTAAGAACGACGTTGACCCTCTGCACCAGAAGACAATTCTTTCCTGCCAAACAGGTGGGCCAGCAGACATCATCGCCTTCGAAGTTCCGTACTCAGGTTATTGGCGCACAGGAAACCGCCCAGCCTGTTTCCAAGATTTGCGACAGATGAAAACTTCAGGCAGCAATGCAGATGCAGGTGTAGCGGCAAACTTGTCAGCACTTGATATTAAAAAGAATTACCTTCCATGGCGTTGGGAACAAGGCGTTGCATTCAATGACAGCGTCATTGGAATTCCAACAGATGTAGGCGGGTTGCAAGTTGCATATCGTTCAGACTTATTTAAGAAGGCAGGTCTTCCAACAGATCGTGTTGCTGTTGGAAAATTGTGGCCTACATGGGAAAAATTCATAGCAACCGGACAAAAGTATGTTTCAAAGTTAACTGCGGCAGAAAAGAAATCTGGTAAGGGTTTCATCGATGACGCTGGTTCGATTTATGCAGCAGTCATGAACCAAGGAACTGTAAAGTATTATCAACCAGATGGAACTGATGCAGGAAAGCTTGTATACAAGACAAATCCTCAAATCAAAAAGGCTTGGGATACAACAGTAAAAGCGCTTAATTCAGGTATCGGTGCACGTCTTGGTCAGTTCACTTCTGACTGGAATATCGGTATGAATAAAGGTGCAATGGCAACTATTTTGGCACCAGCCTGGATGCTTGATTACATCAAGAAGCAAGCACCAGATACAAAGGGCAAGTGGGATATTGCAGATCTTCCAGTCGGTGGTGGAAACCAAGGCGGAACAGAGCTTGGAATTCCTGCGTACTCAAAGAATAAGCAAGCTGCTTACGACTTCTTAACTTGGTACCTAGCACCAGAACAACAGCTTAAGGTTTTCAAGACTTATGGTCTATTCCCGTCAGCTTCGGTTCTTTACGATGATGAAGCTTTACTTGGCTACAAAGATGAGTTCTTCAGCAACGCACCTGTTGGTCAGATTTACACAAAGGGTGTTTTGAAGTTGAAGCCAATCTTTGAAGGAGAGCTACAGCGTAAGATTGATTCAACATTTGGTGCAGGGCTCGGTCGAGTTGCATCAAAGAAGATGACCTCTGAAAAATCTTATGCATTAGTACTTTCAGACATCGATAAACTCTTTAAGAATTAAAGTATTTTTCTGATGACATTATTACGGGACGGTAAGGGGCGCCAAAAAGCGCCTCTTACTCCTTGGAAGAAGAAAAGTGCTAAAGAGAGAAAAGCTCTTCCAGGAATTGCATCTTTGGATGGACGCTGGGGATATCCAGCGATTGCTCCATTTTTTCTCATCTTCTTAATTTTTGGTGTCGCTCCAGTTATTTACTCAATCTACATTGCTTTTTTTAAATGGGATCCACTTGGCGAATCTGAATTCAATGGAATAAACAACTTTATTTTCTTATTTCAGGATTCAGATTTCTGGATAGCGCTTAGAAACACCTTTAGTATTTGGGCTTTATCGACCTTCCCGCAGATGGTCATTGCAATCAGTTTGGCGGCAATTCTGCGCAATAAGCGATTAAAAGGTAAGTCCTTTTGGCGCACAATTCTTTTGGTTCCAAACATCACTTCAATTATTGCGATCACAATCGTTTTCCAACAGTTATTTGGTCGTGATTACGGATTAATTAATGGCCTTTTAGGCTTAATTCCAGGGGTTGATCACATCGACTTTATCGAAGGTGTAATCCCCAGCCACGTTCAAATCGCGACCATGATTACCTGGCGATGGGTTGGTTATAACACGTTAATTTTCTTGGCTTCTATGCTGGCAATTCCAGATGAGCTCTATGAGTCAGCATCTGTAGATGGTGCAACCAAGTGGCAGCAGTTTAAGTACGTGACTCTTCCGTCCCTAAAGAACACCATCACATTTGTTTTGATTGTTGGCACCATTGGCGGTTTACAGGTATTCGCTGAGCCGCAACAGTTAAATGCAGAAGGTGGATCAACAAAACAATTCTTGACACTGACATTGTTCCTATATAACCAAGCATTCCTTAACAATAAGTACGGCTATGCAGCGGCAATTGGAATTGCAATCACATTTATCGTCTTGATTATTTCGGCAATTAACTTCTTTATTACCCGCAAACTTGCGGGCGAGGGAAGCCGATGAAGCGCAATATTCCTAAGTGGCAAAAGACTTCAAAACTGCATTACCTAATGCTGGGTTTGATCACTTTTCTATCAATCTTCCCTTTTTATTGGATGTTTATCGTTTCATCCAATACGGATGCTGAAATCTCTAAATCTCCACCTTCACTTGTCCCGGGGCCACGTTTCTTAGAGGTTGCTAACAAGGTATTAAACGCCGAAGGTGTCTACTTTTCACAAGCTTTAATCAATACTTTTATTGTTGGATTAGCAGTTGCAGTGGCACAGGTTATATTTTCAGCTATTGCAGGGTTTGCCTTTGCGAAGTTGCACTTCAAGGGGCGCCAGTTCTCAATTCTCTTTGTTGTTGCAACAATGATGCTTCCGAGTCAGCTTGGAATCGTTCCATTGTTTATCATGGCTAACAAACTGCATCTGGTTAATACTTTGTACGCACTCATTGTCCCAGCCCTTGTCACCGCATTTGGTGTCTTTTGGATGCGCCAGATCATTGATGCACAGGTGCCAAATGAAATCCTTGAGGCGGCGACTATTGATGGAGCGTCCGTTCCTCGAGTTTTTTGGAGCGTCGTCCTACCAAGTATTCGTCAAAGCTCATTTGTGCTTGGGCTCTTTGCTTTCCTAGCTTCTTGGAACGATTACTTGTGGCCAACCATTGTTCTGCAATCACCAGAGCGCTTTACATTGCAGGTTGCGCTGACTCAATTGAAACCGCTTTATGGACTGGATTACTCATTGCAAATGGGTGGTGCTTTCTTGGCAACGGCTCCATTGTTAATTCTCTTTATTTTCGTCGGTCGCCGATTAGTAAGCGGTGTTATGGACGGAGCTGTAAAAGGTTAATGTTTAAATTCCAATCCACCCTAGGTAAGAAAGGCATATCAATGTCTAAATTCCGTACTCACATCGGCGTCATCCTTGCGATGGTTCTCGCCATTTCTCCAGTTGCTTTATATAGCGCAACTGCCGCAACTGGTGGCCCAAAGGATGCAGTCATTACTTTGCAGTCACCATTTCTGGATGCGACTAATACATGGGATGCAAGGATCAATCAGCAAATGGCCGATGGATGGGTTGCAAAGGGTTGGTTTGGAAGTGGTTTAGTTTTCCAGGTCTCATTCGCACCTGTCGGATCAACAATTAACTTGACCTATAACGTTAAAGATAAGAATGGAAAGCCACTTGCTTTCACTCCAGTCAATCTTCGTATCAACAAGGGTTACAGCGAAGCAGCATCGATTGTCGAAGTAGATGGCAACAAGACAAAAGGTTTTGATCGCCCTCCATTTGATCAGGCAAACGTCATTCACCGTACTGATGCATTCGGAAATGTGACTTTTGCAGTTAAGAGTTTGGATCTTCCATCATCAGGTGAAGTAGAACCAGAGTCATACACGTCGAAGCCAATATTTAGCGACGATAAGTTGGATCGCCTACATTCACAGATGCTTCCAGAAGTTAATAGCGAGCCTGCTGACCACTCAGTGATTTCTGAGTTCCATTACTTCACCCCAAAGGCACCAATAGTTGTGCCTGCAACTAAGCCAACAATCACGTTGATCACACCAAAATTGGATGCAACTAATTCAGTCACAAATGCTGCCAAGAATCTCAAGCAGGCATATGCGCCACTTGGAGGCGAATTAGTAGTTGTTTATAAGGTAATCGGCGATGATGGAAAGACGGCTGTACCAAACAGTGTTGTTACCTTGAAAGTTAACGGTGGTAAGTCGTCGCTTCAGGCAACTACTGATGCATTTGGATATGCAGTATTTAATGTAAAGAATGCTGATACAAAGCCTAACGCTGCGCCAGCATCTGCAACATCTGCCATGCCAGCAGCTAGTACTGCACTCGCAACACTCGTACCTGAAATAGCAGGAGCAACACCTGTTTCAGCAGAAGGTGTTGAGTTCCATTACTACCGTGGAATTTCTACATCGGTTGCAAAATCTGGTAAAGACTTTGTTGTTTCAGTTGCCGTTGCAGGTGCTGCAGGTAAATCAGCATCAGTTGCCGTAACCGGTGCCAAGAAAACAACGGTAAAGATCTCTTCAGCAATGCAGGTTGTACCAGTGAAGGTCAAGGCTGGAGCCAAGACAGTCACCGTGGTTATTGACGGTAAAACATATACATCTAAAGTTGTAGCGAAGTAAAGGAGAATAAGAAATGCTAATGAAGTCAGTTAAAGGTTCATTAGCATTTCTTATTTCAATTTCTCTTTTTGTATTGGTTGTACCGTTTTCTGCAAATGCAGATACTGTGATCCAGCCACAAATCAACTATTCAGATAACTCGGGTCTAAGTTTTGCTGTAGCCCCAGCATCAATTAGCGGATTGAAAAATCCCAAACTTCAATGGTTTGTAAACGGAAAAGCAGTTGCCGGTGCAACAAAAGCAACGTTTAAGGCCACCGCTAAGCAAAAGAATTTGAGTATTCAAGTGAAGGCAACCGCAGCCGGAGTTACGGCTTCTTCGGTGGTGGGTAAAATCGGTCAAGTAATTGTTAATGTGAAGCCAACGGTGTCTCTTGTTAATCCTGCGGGAAATAAGCTGGTGACAAGCCCAGGAGTGTTTTCACCAAAAACAGCCAAGGTTGCATATCAGTGGTACAAAGGCCCACTTGAAATTGACGGCGCTAAATCATCGACATATGCACCAGCAGGAATAGATGAGGGATTTAAAGTATTTGTAAATGCAAAATTTACCGCTAAAGGTTTCGCGGATAACAGTGCTGATTCAATTGAATTTTTGATTCCGGTTGTAAAGAGAAACTATGAACAGGTGTGGCAGGATGAATTTAATCTAACTGAAGGATCAGCTCCGGACAGCGCAATTTGGTCTTCGGAAAATGGTGATGGAAGTAAAGCTGCAGCAGGTGGTGGATGGGGCAATAGAGAACGCCAGTACTACATCCCAACTCTGGCAAAAATCACAACAGCCGGATCGCTTCAAATTGATGCAACAACTTCGGGAGCGGGCGAATACAACTGTTATTACAAAACTCCATGCGAATGGGTAAGTTCCAAATACATTACAAAAGATAAAGTTGGATTCAAGTACGGGCGTATTGAAGCACGAATCAAGGGTCCCGTTGGCGCTGGTACATGGGGTGCGTTCTGGATGTTAGGTGCAGATATCGATAGTCGCTTGTGGCCTTGGTGTGGTGAAATTGATGTGACTGAGTTAGTTGGTAAAGCGCCTAATACTGCGTATGGATTTTTACACGGCCTTTTGTCAGGTGGGTTTGGTGGCCGAGGCACAACTGTTGATATGCCAAAGGGATATGCTGACGATTACCACACCTATGCTGTTGATTGGCTGCCAGAAAGTATCGATTGGTATGTAGATGGAACTTTGTTTGGAAGCCAGCAAAAGAAGGATAAGGATTGGGTGTTTGATCACGAATTTTATTTAGTGATGAACCTAGCAATGGGCGGAAACCTTGGCGGGCCAATAGAACCTGGCCTAAAACAAGCAAGTATCAGTTTTGATTGGATTAAATTTTCAACAATTAATGGTGTCGGTGAAGTAATCAAGCATTAATGCAAGAAAAGTTCACCGATACCATTTTCAGAGTAATACTTGATCCACTCAATCTCTAATTGGGCAGCACGAAGATTTGGGTCAACCTCACCTGCAAACCAACCACCAATAGCCAAGTTAATTATTAAATAAAACTCCGCATTAAATGGCCAAGCCTTACCCTGAAGTTCAGAATCTGCACGTGTAATTTTGTTATAGCTAACCCCATCAAAAAACCATTCAATCGAATCTTCATGCCAAGAGATTGCAAATGTATGAAATTCATCAGATAAAGGATTGGCAGCTTGAATGAGTTTTGTTAAACCATCATTTCCAAAATAACCCGGTCCATGAATCGTTCCTTGAACTTGAGAAGGATGAGCCCCCGTACCTTCAAAAATATCAATTTCACCACATTCGGGCCAAGAGACACCTTCATTGAGTGAAGCACCCAGTAGCCAGATTGCTGGCCAAGTTCCTTGACCACTTGGCATCTTTGCACGAACTTCAATTCGGCCGAATTTAAATCCAACTTTCTTGGCAGTATGAATCTTGCCGCTCGTCCATTCTGCAGGCCCATAATATGTTTCTATTGGGCTATTTGTTCCTTGATGAATTGCATGAATAATGAGTGAGTCTTTAACTACAATTGAGTCGCTAGTATAAAACTCTCTTTCATTGTTCCCCCAGCCTACTAACCCGGCCGCTGCACCATCACCAAGGTCCATATTCCAAGTGGCTGGATCGAGTTTGCCCGAAGTATGGTCCGCAAACTCATCTGACCACAGAAGGCTCTGCCGGGGGCTTGAGTCCATGTCCGCTCCTTTGTAACAATTAGGTAAAACGCTTAAGTTAGTCTAAAAATGACTTGCTTTTCCTTATGAAACCGCTTTCAATAGTACATGAAGGCGGTTCCACGCTTTCACCAAAACGCTTCAGTTGCCCTGGATCATGTAGTCGCACAACTACATGATCCAGGGGACTGAAGATTTATAATCTACTAGCGAATATGAATGGATAACAAAGCAGATGAGTTCTAATTTTCCAGATGGTTTTCTATGGGGAACT
>CANKCT010000026.1 GCA_947480465.1 Actinomycetota bacterium | reverse complement strand
TTCAATGGCTGCACGATTACTAATCAAAAGATAACTCAGGATGTGTCAGTTACCAGTAACGCTGCGGTAACTGACTTGACCTACATACTCTCAGTGCAGAAAGAAGTATTGGGGGTTGACTCTGCCACTGCCTCTGCGCAAGTGATTACGGCATGACCAATCCGCCATCGACGGGAACTGTAATTCCTGTTACATAACTGGATGCATCGCTGACTAACCAAATTAAAGTAGCTGCTAACTCTTCAGGATCGCCTAGGCGACCTGCGGGAGTCAGCAACTTTATTTTGTTGACCATATCTTCAGGTAGTTCATCGCTCATCTCAGATGGAAAGAACCCTGGGGCAAGTGCGTTGACGCGAATGTTTTTGCGGCCAGTCCATTGCGCAGCTAAGTCGCGGGTTAAACCAATTAGTCCAGCTTTGCTCGATGCATAGGCAGCTTGGGGTAAGCCTTGAGGTTTGATGCCGAGGACACTTGAGATGTTGACGATTGCACCACCGTTGGTGTTTGCCTTTGCAAATGCTTGTGCCATCCAATAAGCGCCAAAGAGGTTGACATCGATAACTGATTTAAACTGTTCTGGAGTTTCATGTGTTGCAGGAACCGCGGTGCCAACGCCTGCATTGTTGACCAAGATGTCAACGCGACCAAAGCTCTTTATTGCATGTGCAATTAATTGCTCACATTGTTCTGGTTGAGTCACATCGGTTTGCAAGGATGCAAAGTTTCTGCCAGCTGCAGTTACTAATGCACCGGTATCGACAAGGCGATCGACGCGACGCGCTCCGAGAACAACATCGGCACCAGCCTCGGCCAAGGCTTTTGCGAATGCGACGCCAAGACCTGATGATGCCCCTGTGACTACAGCGACCTTTCCATCTAAACGAAAACGATCCATCACGCTCATGAGCTCTCCTCAAATTGGGTCAGACTGCGTAAGGTTAAGGCATGGATTTCACTCTGAGCGCTAAGACAAGCGAGTACACAGCCAAACTACAAGCCTTCATGGATACAGAGGTCTTTCCAGCAGAGGCAGTGTATGAACATCAGCGGGAGCAGTTGGCGGCGGCAGGTAAGCCACATGGATTACCTGCAGTTATTGAAGAGCTCAAAGTAAAGGCAAGGGCTCAGGGTTTATGGAACCTATTTCTGCCTCATAGCAAGGATCCGCATCATGGTTTAACTGTTACTGAGTATGCCACCTTGGCTGAAATTACCGGGTGGTCGCCTGAGATTGCACCTGAAGCAATTAACTGCGCCGCACCTGATACTGGCAATATGGAGTTGCTGGATATGTTTGCAACAGAAGAACAGAAGACGCGTTGGTTAGAACCTTTGTTGGATGGTCGAATTCGATCTGGTTTTGCAATGACTGAACCTGATGTGGCATCTAGTGATGCACGAAATATTAGGACTTCGATTATTCGCGATGGTGATGATTATGTAATAAATGGTACAAAGTGGTGGACCACAGGTGCGATGGATGAGCGCTGCGAGATTTTAATTGTTATGGGAAAGACTAACCCAGATGCAGATGCACATCACCAACAATCAATGGTGTTAGTTCCAATTAATACTCCTGGTGTGAGAGTTGTTCGTAACTTGACTGTCTTTGGATACGCCGATCAGCATGGTCATGCCGAAGTTACATTTACCAATGTACGAGTCCCCGCTGTAAATCTTTTAGGACCAGAGGGTGAAGGCTTTGCATTGGCGCAAGCTCGACTTGGACCTGGAAGAGTTCACCACTGTATGCGCGCCATCGGTATGGCAGAGCGGGCCTTGTCATTGATGATAAAGAGAACAGCAACTCGTGAGGCCTTTGGAAGAGAACTAGTGCAACAAGGTGTTATTCAACAATGGATTGCGCAAGCCCGCATCGACATTGAACAGGCGCGATTGTTGGTGCTAAAAACTGCATGGATGATTGACACTGTGGGTGCAAAAGGTGCCCGTAAAGAAATTGCCGCAATCAAGGTTGCAGTGCCACAGATGGCAGAGCGCATTATTGATCATGCGATTCAAAGTTATGGTGGCGCAGGTGTTAGCCAAGATACTCCACTCGCTTCGTTGTATGCCGGAATTCGAGTTTTGCGTATAGTCGATGGGCCTGATGAAGTCCACATCCGCGATATCGCACGTTTAGAAATCAAACCTTATTTGTCATGAGTGATGTAACCGCGGTTCGCCAAGAGGATCGCTTTGATGTTGCTTCAATGCATGCATGGCTTGGACCGCTTATCAGTCAGGATGTACAGCCAGAGGTTTTGCAATTCCGAAGTGGTGCATCCAATCTGACCTATTTACTGAAGTATCCTGATCGCGAACTAGTTTTGCGCAGGCCGCCTGTTGGGACAAAAGCGGTTTCTGCCCATGATATGAAACGTGAGTATCTGATTCAATCCAGATTGCAGCCTGTGTATTCATTAGTACCGGGCATGATTGCATTGTGCCAAGACCAAACTGTGATGGGCTCTGATTTCTATGTGATGGAAAGAGTTGTTGGACAGATCTTTCGCCGCGACATTACAGAAGAGATATCAGTTGCAGATATCGAAGTAATGGCTGGTTCATTGATAAATGGATTAGTGCAATTGCACGCAGTTGATTCATCAATTTTGGCAGAGTTAAATAAAGGTCCGGGATATGTGCAGCGACAAGTAGAAGGTTGGTCAAAGCGATATCGAAATGCGCTTACCGATGATGTGCCCGATAGTGAAAAAGTAATGGCCTGGTTAGATGCGAACAAACCAGAAGATGTTGATTCCTGCATAATTCATGGTGATTGGAGAATCGATAACGTTGTCTTTGATTTAGAGCGTGGGTGTATTGCTGGTGTTTTAGATTGGGAGCTGGCAACCGTTGGTGATCCCTTGATGGACTTGGGATCTGCTCTGGCCTATTGGGTCGACCGAGATGACGAGCCAATGTTTGCATCCTTACGCCGACAGCCAAGTCATTTGCTAGGAATGCCAACGAGAGAAGAATTTGTCTCTAAATACATTCAACTCAGTGGACGCAACTGCGCAGACTTTACATTTTATGAAGTCTTTGGGCTCTTTAGATTAGCGGTAATCATTCAACAGATCTGGGCTCGATATAGGGCAGGACAAACAACTAATCAAGCCTTTGCTGGCTTTGGTGATGCGGTTAATACTTTGATTCATCGAGCAGAAGGCAAGATCCAATGAGAGCTGGGCAGATAACAGTGTCAACTCGAAACTTTCAGGTCGTTGATGTGCCAACTCCTGATGCTGGTCCGGGACAGGTGCGCATAAAAGTTGCAGCAGCTGGTGTTTGTTTATCCGATGTACATTTTTTAGAGGGGATTTTATCTCCTGGCTATCTAGATGGCGATTATGTGACGCTAGGACATGAAGTTGCAGGAGTTGTGGATCAAGTCGGTACAGGTGTTACAACATCTGAAGTTGGTGATCGCGTTGTAGTAATTGCAGGAGAGCGCAACGAAGCGCAACAGATAACAACCATGGGCTTTGATTACAACGGCGGTTGGGCAGAGTACGTTGTTACAAAAGCAGATTTAGTTGCACAGATTCCAGATTCGTTGCCTTTTGAGCAGGCTGCAATTATTCCGGATGCGGTGTCGACTCCATGGGCTGCGATCTCTTCAACCGGGAAAATTCAGGCTGGTGAAAGAGTTGCTGTATTTGGTGTGGGCGGATTAGGAATCCACGCGGTGCAGTTGTTAAAGATTGTGGGTTGTAAAAAAATCATTGCCATCGATCCACGCGCAGCTGCCCGCGAAAACGCTTTGGCACGCGGTGCGCATTTCGCCTTTGCACCCGATGATCCTGCGATACAGAAACATCGTGGGCTAAGTGCTGCCTTTGATTTCGCGGGTGTAACACCCGTTCGAAAACAAGCACTATCTCTACTTGGCGAGCAAGGTCGGCTAATAATTGTTGGAATTGCTAATGAACCAATTGTAATCTCCAATGACATGGCCTTCACATACATGCGCACACAGATCATGGGTCACTACGGATCTGAAGAACATCACGTGCGCGAACTCATTGAGTTTGCGGCTGAAGGAAAGTTGGATTTATCTCATTCAGTTACTGAGGTAATGCCCCTAGAAAATGCAGTACAGGCATTAGAAAAGTTGGCCAATAAAGTTGGCAATCCGATTCGCATTGTCTTAAAGCCCTAGTCTGCGACAAACGAAATCCCCGTGTAAGACCTTACTTCCGTTAACTCTTAATTAACCGAATAAGTTCCTCAAGGGTGGCTACGGGCACTCCCCCGCCCATGTTGCATTAGAGATTATTGTTGCGGGTTGCTTTTAAGTTATGCCTTTGGTTTTATTGGCTTGCTGGGGTATCAGCCGGGCTAGAAAGGGAAATCGAATAAAACTAGAACGCCGAGATTTTCTTAAGTTGGCAACTACCTCACTTGCGTCCATGGCGCTCTTGGAATCAATGCCTCAAACTGTGCAATCTGCAAGCGCTTCAAACCTAATTTTTAGTTTGCCGAAAAGTGATTTTCCGCAAATGGCATGGACTGTTGATGATGGATGCAGCACGGAATCTTTAGAAAGCTACATTCAAATAGCAATAGATAATGATTTACGTTTCACATTTTTTGTCTATTCGGCTATGTCGCCATGGAAACGTCGGGCCAAGTTATTGAAACCACTAGTGGAAAGTGGACAGATCCAACTCGCAAATCATTCACATACTCACCGCAATTTGACTGAGCTGAGTTTTGCGGAAATAAAAAGAGATTTGATGAATTGTCATAACTTCATTGAAAAAAACTATGACTTTGATGCGCGGCCATATTTTCGAGCGCCTTATGGTGCTTTAAACAGCAAAGTAATTCAGGCTGCTGAAGACATTGGATACACGAGGCCGGTTGGCTGGACGCACTCCCTCGTTGACATGCCCACCCAGTCGGCCAAGCGATTGCAGTATCACGCAGACCATGGCTTTGTAGATGGAAGCATCGTGCTTTCTCATGCTAATAATCTCGTAGTCTCAAATAACATTGATGCGTTACTTGAAACCATTAATGAGCGTGAATTGTCTTTAGTGACCTTAAACGATGTGTTTACATAAAATAGACGTAGCCCCGCGCACTTAGTCAAAGCATCGCTCAATCCAAGAGTTATAGAAAAATGGCCTTACAGATTAACTTCTGTGGGGCTTTTGTGTGTCCTGGGCAGTAATCTATGCCTTATGAAAAAACCGATAACGGCACAAAGTCTTCGCAGAACAAATGTCCTTGCTGGAATCCTGCACCTTGCACAAATGGCGGCAGTCTTGGCACTCAGTAGTGATTTCTCGCTACCGATTACTGCTACTTATATGGCCGGACCGCCGGGATCTACTTTTGCAGCACCTGTCGTGCTCTTTAATACGCCGGTTGGTTTAACCGTTGCGATTTTCTTAGGGCTATCGGCACTTGCACACTTTATCGTGGCAAGTCCGCAGTTCTTTGGTCGCTATAGCGCAGGTATTGCGGCGCAGAGAAACTACTTCCGCTGGGTTGAATACGCAGTCAGCTCATCGGTGATGATTGTTTTAATCGCGCAGGTAACGGGTGTTTCTGATATTTCAGCAATTATTTCGCTCTTTGGTGTGAATGCATCGATGATTTTATTTGGTTGGTTGCAAGAAAAATATGAGACACCTGGAAATGGTGGTTGGCTGCCGTTTATTTTCGGCTGCATCGCCGGCATCGTTCCGTGGGTGGCGCTGGTGTTTTATGTCTTTTCAATTGGCGGCGTAGGGGAAACTTCTGCGCCGGCATTTGTTTACGGAATCGTCTTTACGATTTTTGCCTTCTTCAACTCATTCGCACTTGTGCAGTGGTTGCAGTATAAAAAGGTCGGAAAGTGGAGTGACTACATCCGTGGTGAACGGACTTACATCACGCTCTCTTTGATTGCTAAATCTGCGCTAGCCTGGCAGATCTTTGCTAACACTCTGATACCTAGCTAAGGCAGTAGACCTGCAGATTAATCTCTGTGGGGCTTTTGTCAGTGGCCATGGTTATGGTGGCTGGTATGAGGAATCTTCGGCTCGGGGTCAGCCTTATTGGCTTCTCGATTTTCTCGCTCCTAATCCTGCGATATGTACCGGGGACGTGGCTATCGGGATTTGACTACGCAAATTCAACAGTGAGTTACATAGTGCTGGCTGCAGTTTATTTCTGCGGGGTTTATTTACTCGGTTTGCAATCACTCGAATATTTCCGGTTGCCGCGGATGCACTACAAAACCGGGATAGCAGTACTGGTTGGTTCGTACTTTGTGATTTCGGAAATCGTTAGCTCAGATAATGTTAATCGCGGAGTTCTACTTTCTGTGCGCGGGGTGATCTTTCTATTAGCTATCGGACTCGGCGAAGAGATTTTTTCACGTGGATTTGTTTTTGGCGCATTACATAGATTCGGACAGTTCACTGCCATTTTCATCTCATCGTTCATGTTTGGTCTCATGCATCTCAATCTCTACACCGGCAAGGAATGGGATCCTTGGGAGGCGTACTGGCATGTGATGAATACATTCTCTTTCGGCGTCTTTGCGTGTGCATTGATGATTGTGACGCGAAGTATCTGGATTGCTGTAGTTTTTCACGCACTGTGTGACTGGAGCATCATCTTTGATAAGGCCTCTGGCATTGAGTCCGGTCGACAGGATTGGGATGTTAATTTTTGGGAAGGTTTAACAGTGCCATTTGTGAACACTTCTGTTTTTATAGGATGCGCACTAGTTTTGTTATGGATTGACCGCGGGAATGTTCCCGCATGGGTCTGGCGGGTAGCCCTCAAGTGGAAATTGATTGACCCAGAGCTTTCTCTGCAGCGATAAACCAGCTACTAAAGCAATTTAGTCTGACTAAATGAATTTAAGGTTTTAATGAATCGAGTTTTTCCTCGACCCCAGGGTAAGAGGCATCATCAACCAAAATTCGCTCTAAATCTTTGATTGCCATAGCCTTTTTGCCCATGCGAATATAAGTCTCTGCGCGTTCGAAGTATGCACGGTGTCGCAACTCCTCTGCGCGTTTCTTAGAAGCCAAAGCCCGCTTAAAACACTCAGTCGAGGCATCATTGAGGCCTTTTTCGCGAAAGGCTATACCTCTCAAAATTAATAGCATGGCCGTGGCATCATCAACGTTCTCTATATCCTCGGTCGTTTCAATTGCTGCATCGAAATCACCTTTTGTGATTTCAATATCAGCTATTGAGATTGCAACAATTTGGTCGGGGTACATCTGATCCAAAACTGCAAGGGCCTCATCGTATTTCTTGGCATCTTGTAAAATCTCAGTATAAATAAATCCCAGTGTCTGCAGATTATAAATCTCGTTACTGGTAATTCCTTTAGTGATGTGGACTTGTGGTGTTATGCCCGTGAAGTATTTTTCCACCAAAGGATTAGAAAAAACTTGATCCCTCGTATTCCATAAAACCTCGCACCAGCTTTCGATTTTATCTTTGAAAGCATCATCAGGGGCCGCGTGTAAGAGTGAGATTAAATCAAGCGGTGCAACTAGTGCGGGGTGCACCTGTTTGAGTGCGTTGGCTTTTTCTACCACTTCAGTGGCAGAGTCTCGACTCTCGTAACTATAAATATCTAAGAGAAACCTGTTGAATGCGCGTTCCATTTTTCCCGCAAATAAACCCGGTGCTGGGGTAACAAAATTTTCTGGGACCGATTGTTGAGCTGCGGCGGATCTGGATGTTCTTCTCCCGGCGTTCAAAGTTTCGACGCTATAAAGTCCCGAACCAGGAATTCCTGCGGAAATGGTTCGTCGACCTTTTGAATTCATGGTGTAGTGCGCTCCCCTGGGTCCAAGAGAGACTCCAACGGAATCCTTATTAAAGTTCAACCGTATTCCAGGAGCGATCTTTAAGGTACGACGAAAGCGAAGACTCATAACCACAATTTAGTGCAGTCGGCTGACATTGCAGGTTGACTAGAGGTCAAACTCTAAAGTGGCCTTTATGGGCTGCAGCATTTCAAGCTTAAGCCCAAGGCGAATCTCATTTTTAATGGGTAACAGATACAGGCCATCTTTAGGCATCAGCGTTGTCTTCCACCTTTTGCCACCAATCGTTGCGTGGGTATAAACGACTCCCCATCCATATGTAATAGCGGATGCAATCGACTTGATTTGTGCACTCTCTTTAGCTGGAACAGGCAGGAAATAGAAAGGTGCAGGTCCGCGCCATTCAATCATTTGGTTAGTGATAGTAATTTGCACTAGAAAAGGTTAGTGGCAGATGCAACTGCCTGTGATTTAATTTGGTCATGAGTCTATTTAATGAGCGTCAGAACAGTGCATTACTAGTGATTGATGTCCAAAATGGCGTCGTCGAGGATGCCTTTGCGCGAAATAAGGTGATTGCGGCAATCAACACAGTCATTGA
>CANKCT010000025.1 GCA_947480465.1 Actinomycetota bacterium | reverse complement strand
TATTTACATGTTAGGTGCAGATCACCATGGATATGTGGGCCGCTTGAAAGCAATTGCGGCATGTGCTGGTGATAATCCTGAATACAACATTCATATATTGATTGGGCAGCTCGTAAAGATTATGGAGGGTGGTCAAGAAGTTAAGCTCTCTAAACGTGCTGGAACAATTATCACCTTAGAAGAGCTCGTTGAAAAAACCGGTGTTGATGCCGCTCGCTATACCTTAATTAGGTATCCGGTAGATACACCTATGGTGATGGATATCGACATCTTGAAGCGCAACACAAACGAGAATCCGGTTTATTATGTCCAGTATGCCCATGCCCGAATTGCAGCGGTTTTGCGAAATGCGGCTGAATTAAAAATTCCGTTGGATCTAGATAATTTTGATTCTTCACAGTTAACGCATGACCGCGAGAATGAGTTATTAGGAAAACTTGCCGAATTTCCGCGCGTCGTTGCATCGGCAGCCGAATTGCGACAACCCCACCGAATAGCGCGATATCTCGAGGATTTAGCGGGCACTTATCACGGATTTTATGCCGATTGCCGCGTCCTGCCTATGGGTGAGGAAAATCCAACTGCATTACATACTGCTCGACTATTACTCTGTACTTCTACTAAAACCGTTATTGCAAATGGTTTAGATCTATTAGGTGTGAGTGCACCGGAGAGGATGTAAATATGTGGTCCTCCAATGTTTCGCTCTCCGATAAATTATCAATCTCCGGTATCAGCGCAACTGATTTAGCGAAAGAGTTTGGAACACCAGCGTTCATAATGGACGAAGCGGATTTTCGCGCTCGTGCCGCTAGCTGGAATCAAGCACTGCAGCAGGGCTTTGGTGAGAATGCAGGCCATGTTTATTATGCGGCAAAAGCATTTATCTGCACCGAAGTCGCACGGTGGATTAAAGATGTTGGTATTGGCATAGATGTCTGTACAGGCGGTGAATTAGCCGTCGCTCTGGCTGGAGGGATTGACCCAAAAAAGATTGAACTCCATGGAAACAATAAGTCAGCAAATGAAATTGAAAAAGCGGTCTTAGCTGGGGTTGGGACAATTGTTCTTGACTCGCTTTATGAAATTGAACGCGTTGGGGCTATTGCGACAAAACTTGGGAAAGTACAACGAGTGTTACTGCGTCTGACTCCTGGAATTCAAGCTCACACACATGAATCGATTGCTACCGCCCATGAAGATGTGAAATTTGGTTTCTCAATCGCAAGCGGCGCTGCTTGGAAAGCAATTGAAAGTGTCCACAATCATCCAGCAATTGAATTACGTGGCTTTCATGCACACATTGGTTCACAGATTTTAGACACCAGCTCATTTGAAATAAGCGCT
Organism: Actinomycetota bacterium; assembly: GCA_947480465.1. Lineage (GTDB taxonomy): Bacteria > Actinomycetota > Actinomycetes > Nanopelagicales > Nanopelagicaceae > Planktophila. The sequence continues at coordinate 7,085 of CANKCT010000025.1, read as the reverse complement.
GAGCGATTGATTGCACTCCTTGCCAAATTCCGCGATGAATTTGGAGTTGAACTTCCTGAACTTGATTTAGGTGGGGGATACGGCATCCATTATCTACCTGGTGACGAAGAGTTAACACCTGCAGTGGTTATGAAATCACTTGTAAATGCAGTAACTAAAAACTGCACTCTTCATAAGTTATCAATCCCGCGCATCTCAATCGAACCTGGCCGGGCAATTGTTGGCCCAACCATGTTTACTTTGTATGAAGTCGGCACCGTGAAAGATGTCATTTTAGAAAACGGGGAAAATCGACGATACATTTCAGTCGACGGTGGAATGAGTGAAAATATTCGCCCGGCGTTGTATTCGGCTGAATACACGGCAGTGCTTGCAAATCGCAATTCAACGCAAGCAACTCTCTCAAGTCGATTAGTCGGAAAACACTGCGAAACTGGTGACATTCTTATCCGCGACATTTCTTTGGCTGGAGATATTGCACCTGGAGATTTATTGGCCACACCGGCAACTGGAGCTTATGGACGTAGCATGGCAAGTAATTACAATCATGTCCCGAGGCCACCAGTTATTGCAGTCGCCGATGGAAAAGCCCGCGTAATGGTGCGCCGCGAAACCGAGGCCGATCTCCTGGCATTGGATATTTAACGCCCTTACATGCATCTGTGAAAGAATAACCCGCATGGACGCAGGCTTAAAAACAATCTCTATTGGCATGCTTGGCGCTGGCGTCGTCGGCAGCCAAGTGGCACGTTTGCTCCAATCAGATCGTCAAGAGCTTTCTGATCGCTCTGGTGCCTTACTTGTTTTGAAAAAAGTAGGGGTCCGAAGCAATGCAGTCCGTGAAGGCATTGATGCATCAATGATTACAACTGATCTGAATTCAATTGTTACAGATCCAGAAATCAATATTGTCATTGAAGTAATGGGAGGCATCGAACCTGCCCGTACATTAATTTTAGAGGCGATAAAGAATAAAAAATCAGTTATCACCGCCAACAAAGCGCTTCTAGCCACACATGGGCATGAGCTATTCAACGCTGCCGATGCAGCAAAAGTTGATTTGTATTACGAAGCCGCAGTCGCAGGTGCGATTCCAATTATTCGCTCAATGCGTGAATCTTTAGCTGGTGATCAAATCACCCGTGTTATGGGAATCGTTAACGGCACAACTAACTACATATTGACCAAGATGCAAGAAGAGGGTCGCGAATTCGCCGAGGTGTTAAAAGAGGCGCAAGCCCTTGGCTATGCAGAAACCGATCCAACAGCTGATATTGAAGGCCATGATGCAGCAGCTAAAGCGGCATTGCTAGCCAGTTTAGCTTTTCATAGCACAGTGACAATTGATGAAGTTTATTGCGAAGGCATCTCCAAAATTTCTATTGATGATGTCAATGCCGCAAAAGCTATGGGATGTGTTATTAAACTTTTAGCAATTGCAGAGTTGACTGTAAAAGATGAAATCTCTGTTCGAGTGCATCCAGTAATTTTGCCAACATCACACCCACTTGCAGCAGTTCGAAATGCATTCAACGCTGTCTATGTTGAGTCTGAAGCTGCCGGAGAGTTAATGTTTTATGGCAGAGGCGCAGGGGGAGCACCGACGGCATCTGCAATCCTCGGTGATTTAGTTGCAGTCACACGTCACCGTGCGTATTCAACTGTCGGGTATGGAGAATCTGACTATGCGGATCTAGATATCGCACCTGTTGGTGAAGTTAAGTCTCAGTTCTTTGTACGACTTCATGTTGCTGATAAGTCAGGAGTTTTAGCTTCAATTGCCCAGACTTTTGCGAGTGAAGATATTTCAATTCAAACCGTCCGACAAGCTGGCAAGGATAAAGATGCAGAGTTGATTGTCGTTACCCACGCAGCAACAGAGGCATCGCTGACTTCATGTATTAAGAAATTAACTTCAATGGATATTGTCAGCAAAGTTGAATCTGTGATTCGTGTTGAAGGAGCGGTTTCTTAAATGGGAATTTTCGGAAACAGCAAAAAAGGTGCGCACCAGTGGCGAGGCGTAATTGAGGAATATCGTCATCGTCTTCCTGTAAGTGCAAACACTCCAATTATCTCTTTGCGAGAAGGTGGAACTCCACTCATTCACGCTGCTTATCTTTCCGAGGTTTTAGGTAATAACGTTTGGATTAAATACGAAGGGCTAAATCCAACCGGTTCATTTAAGGACCGTGGGATGACAATGGCAATTTCCAAAGCAGCCGAAGATGGCGCTAAGGCAGTTATCTGCGCATCAACGGGTAACACTTCAGCATCAGCTGCAGCTTATGCAGTTAAAGCCGGAATGGTTCCTGCAGTATTGATTCCTAAAGGAAAGATTGCTTTAGGTAAACTTGCACAAGCAGTCATTCATGGTTCAACAATCTTGCAAGTAAATGGAAACTTTGATGACTGTTTAACGCTAGCTCGTGAGTTGAGTGAAAACTATCCAGTTGCCCTGGTTAACTCAGTAAATCCATTTCGCATTGAGGGACAAAAAACAGCTGCTTTTGAAATTGTAGATATGTTAGGAAATGCACCCGACATTCATGCTTTACCGGTTGGAAATGCCGGAAACATAACGGCATATTGGAAAGGTTATAGAGAGTATTTCGACGATGGGTTAGCTGCACGTTTGCCATCTATGTATGGTTTTCAAGCTGCAGGTGCGGCACCTATTGTTAAAGGAAAAATCGTTTCAAACCCAGAGACCATTGCAACTGCAATTCGAATTGGCAATCCTGCATCATGGCAGCAAGCTGTAGAAGCCCGCGATTCTTCGGGCGGAGTTATTGATTCAGTTACCGATCGAGAAATTCTTGCTGCATACCGCTTAATTGCGGCCAAAGAAGGCATCTTCGTCGAACCTTCATCAGCGGCTGGCTTAGCAGGCTTGTTGAAATACAAGAAGGCGGGAAAGCTTCCAAAAGATAAGACCATTGTGATCACGGTAACGGGGCATGGTTTAAAAGATATTTCTTACGCTTTAGAAACCACGAAGAAGCCGGTAGTCGTTCCAGTCAACATTAAAGCTGCGGCGAAAGCACTTGGTCTGAAATAAAATGAAACCAACTTTCAAAGCACAAGCTATTCAAGTACAGGTGCCTGCAACAAGTGCCAACTTAGGGCCTGGATTCGACAGTCTTGGTCTCGCCCTTGGGATGCACGATAAATATATTGCTCAAGTCTTGGATGAACAGATCATAGATATTGATATTTCCGGTGAAGGTTCAGACTCACTTCCTAGAAATGAAAAAAACTTAGTCATTAAATCAATGTACAAAGGTTTTGATTTTCTCGGCGGCAGACCGCGTGGAATTGCTTTACGTGCATTGAACGTTATTCCTCATACACGTGGACTTGGATCATCTGCAAGTGCCATCGTTGGAGGATTATCTCTGGCTCGCGCACTCGTCTTAGGCGGTGCAGAGCAAATGAGTAACGATGATATGTTGAATTTGGCGAACGAGATTGAAGGCCATCCTGACAATGTTGCTGCTGCAATTTATGGTGGAGCAACGGTTGCTTGGCAAGAAGTACAGCATGGTCACAATGTGGCGTTATCTGTTCAGCTTGAAGTTGATCCGCGAATAAGTGCATTGGCATTCATTCCATCGAACTCTGTAGCGACATCGAAAGCTCGGAAAATGCTTCCAGAGGTGATTCCGCATGAGGATGCGGTCAAGAATTCAGCGCACACAGCCCTACTAGTGCATGCTCTGCAGCACCGCCCAGATTTGTTGCACACTGCCACACAAGATTTTCTGCATCAGTCATACCGTGCCGAAGCGATGCCGGCTTCTTTTAAGTTACTTGTGAAGCTTCGTAATGCTGGAGTAGCAGCCTTTATTTCTGGTGCTGGGCCATCGGTTTTGGTTCTCCATACTGGCGGAGCTGATGAAATTGATGAGCTCACACGTGCGGCTGGCGATGCTTTCGCTGTTCAAGCCCTAGGTATATCTCGCAGTGGAGCCTCATTACTCTAATTACTCTAGGGTTCCAACCGCTCCAACTGGCGTAGCGCTAAATTTTGTCCTTAGCCTTCTGCCCTGCTAGCATTTAGCCATCTGCTTGACCTTTTAAATCGGTCAGTAACACTTCAGATAAATCAAGAAAATAATCCACGGTTTTACGGTTTATAAAAATAGGCCCGAAAACCAATAGCGAAAAGAAACAGATGACAACAACAGAAGAGCCAGTACGTTCACAGAGTCCAGAGCTTGCCGCAATGACGCTTCCAAAATTAAAGACTGTTGCAACACAGTTAGGTGTCGATGGCGCAGCAAAGATGAAGAAAGGTGAACTAGTCGAAGCAATTGCCGATTTACAGGCAAAGAATCGAGAGGCAGCCAAGGCAGAGCGTGAAGCACGCCGCGAAGCTAGAAATAACCGTAAAAAAGAGAGCAAGCCAACTGCTAACTCGTCACAAGATTTAGACGATAGTTCCGACGAAGACTCTTCTTCCAGCGACCGTGGTAACCGCAACGATCGCAATGACCGTCACGACCGCACTCGAGGTCGTAATCGCGATCGAAATAATCGTGACCGTGCACCGCGCGAAGATCGTGAACCAGTTCTCAGCGATGACGATGTTTTAGTTCCAGTAAGTGGACTGCTAGACATTCTTGATAGCTATGGCTTCATCCGAACAACAGGTTACTTACCAGGTCCCAACGATGTTTACGTAACACTTCAGCAAGTTCGCCGTAACGGTCTTCGTAAAGGAGATGTTGTAACTGGTCAAGTTCGCCAACCCCGTGAAGGTGAAACTAAGCAGAAGTTCAACGCACTCATTACATTGGAAACAGTTAACGGAATGAGTCCTGATGAGGCCAGAAATCGCGTTGAATTCGGAAAATTAACACCACTGTATCCACAAGAGCGTCTACGTCTTGAGACCGAGCCAAATATTTTGACTACACGTGTTATTGATTTGATTGCGCCAATAGGTAAGGGCCAACGTGGACTTATCGTGTCGCCACCTAAAGCTGGTAAGACCATGGTCTTGCAATCAATTGCCAATGCGATCACAACAAATAATCCAGAGTGTCACTTAATGGTTGTTCTTGTAGATGAGCGACCAGAAGAAGTTACCGATATGCAGCGATCTGTTAAAGGTGAAGTTATTGCTTCGACCTTTGATCGCCCTGCAGATGATCACACAACAATTGCCGAGTTAGCAATTGAACGTGCAAAGCGACTTGTTGAACTAGGACATGACGTTGTGGTTCTGCTTGATTCAATTACACGCTTGGGTCGTGCCTACAACATTTCTGCGCCTGCATCAGGCCGCATTCTTTCTGGTGGTGTTGATTCAGCTGCACTATATCCACCTAAAAAGTTCTTTGGAGCTGCGCGTAATATTGAGGATGGCGGATCATTAACGATTCTTGCAACAGCGCTGGTTGATACTGGTTCTCGCATGGATGAAGTTATCTTCGAAGAGTTCAAAGGCACCGGAAATATGGAGTTGATTCTTGATCGCCGACTTGCTGATAAGCGCATATTCCCAGCAGTAAATGTTGTTGCCTCTGGCACACGTAAGGAAGAGATTTTGATGGGCTCTGAAGAGCTCAACATCGTTTGGAAACTTCGTCGCGTACTGCATGCGCTTGAGCCACAAGCCGCACTCGAACTTCTCCTTGAGAAGATGAAGGGCACTAAATCCAACGTAGAGTTCTTGATGCAGATTCAGAAGACAACTTCTGGCCCTGATGACAGCAAGTAATTAGGCGTAAATTTCATAAAATATGGGCTTTGGCCTACTCTTATCCACGTTAACCAATCCGCTTGGTTCACCTAGTCTCTGAAAAAAGAGATGAGGACCCAGGCATAAAATTAGGGAATAGATATGAAGCCAGAGATTCATCCAGAGTATAAAGAGACCCAAGTAACTTGTGGTTGCGGTGAGAAGTTTGTAACTCGCTCAACAGTTGCCAGCGGTTCAATTTATGTTGAAGTCTGTTCAGTGTGCCATCCGTTCTACACCGGTAAGCAGCGCATCCTTGATACTGGTGGACGCGTAGCTAAGTTCGAAGAGCGCTTCGGAAAAAAGACTACAGACGCTAAGTAGCTTTCTAAAGAGACCGCATCGCAGCCTTAATGGTTGCGGTCGCGGTCTTTTTATTTCTATTTATTTCCATCACCACCGCGAATTTGAAAGGAGAAGCCAATGACAAATGATCGCTTTGCATCTGCACATGAAATGGTTCGTGAATACGCCGAACTTGAAGCAAAGATGGCTGACCCTTCAATTCACGATGACCAAGCTAATGCGCGCAAACTTGGTCGCCGCTATGCCCAACTTGGTCCAGTTGTTGCTGGTTTCAAAGCTTGGAAATCCGCAGAGGATGATTTATTAGCAGCAAAAGAGTTAGCTCTTGTAGATCCAGACTTTGCATCTGAAATTCCAGCGCTCGAGGCCACAGCAATTTCGGCAGGGGAAAAGCTAGAAGAGTTATTGCTCCCGCGTGACCCTAATGATGACCGCGATGTCATTTTGGAAGTTAAGGCTGGTGCAGGTGGAGACGAATCAGCGATTTTTGCCGGAGATTTATTGCGTATGTATATGCGATATGCAGAAAAACATAATTGGAAAGTTGAAATTATTGATGCCACTGAAAGTGAGATGGGTGGCTATAAAGACATCTCTGTAGGTGTTAAATCTAAAGGCGTACCCGCACCGGGTGAATCACCTTATGCGCGTTTAAAGTTCGAAGGCGGCGTGCACCGTGTACAACGTGTTCCAGAGACCGAGAGCCAAGGAAGAATTCACACATCTGCAGCAGGCGTGTTGATTTTGCCGGAAGCCGAAGAAATTGACGTTGAATTGAATATGAATGATGTGCGTGTTGATGTGTATCGCTCCTCTGGGCCTGGTGGTCAATCGGATAACACAACTGACTCGGCTGTTCGCCTTACGCATATCCCAACTGGAATTGTGGTTTCTTGCCAGCATGAAAAAAGCCAATTACAAAATAAAGAATCTGCCTTAAGAATCTTGCGTGCCAGAATGTTAGCTGCAGCCCAAGAAGCTCAAGAAGCAGCAGCTTCGGCTGAGCGCAAGAGTCAAGTGCGTACCGTAG
>CANKCT010000024.1 GCA_947480465.1 Actinomycetota bacterium | reverse complement strand
TCGCCCAAAACTTCATTTGAGTCTGCCCATGATGACAGTTCACTCAAAGTGCCACGAATGGTTTCTTCATAGCGCTTGGTCATTTCGCGACAGATTGCACCGCGCCGGTCACTACCAAAAACTGTTACTGCATCACCCAATGAATCACCAAGGCGATGCGGTGCTTCAAAGAAAACCATCGTGCGCTCTTCGTGTCGGAGCTTCTCATACGTTGCTAATCGCGCTCCTGAGGCTCGAGGTAGAAATCCCTCAAAAGTAAATCGATCGGTAGGAAGACCAGATAAAGCAACTGCCATTGTCACAGCGCTTGGTCCCGGAATAACACTCACTTCGATTCCTTGTTGAATTGCATCACGCATTAAACGAAAACCTGGATCGCTGATAGTTGGCATTCCAGCATCTGATACAACTAACACTGTTGCACCTGCTGATAGCTCATTCAAAAGTTCGCGGGAGCGCTCTTCTTCATTTCCCTCAAAAAAAGATAATACTTTTGCGGTAAATGTAACCTCGATATCTGCACAGAGTCGATGAAATCTCCGCGAGTCTTCGGCGGCAATAATTGTTGCGCTTTCAATGGCTACCTTCAGACGGGTGCTCGCATCGCCCGGGTTCCCGAGCGGGGTTGCCGCCAATATGAGTGCCATTGGGCCATCATCTCAGTAATTTCCGCGATTAAGCGCATACGATTGCGCACATGGTTGCCGCGCTTACTCCAATCTTGATTGCCATTGCATCCTTGGCACTGCGATTAATCAATCTTTCTACGCCTAAAGGCTTTGTTTTTGATGAGGTGTATTACGTTGATGGCGCACGTGATTTTCTCAAGTACGGGGTTGAAGTCAACGCCAATTTGCCTGAGTTCATAGTTCATCCCCCAGTCGGCAAATGGATGATTGCAATCGGTATCAAAATCTTTGGTGATAATGAATTTGGGTGGAGATTTGCAACTGCAATAGTTGGCGTTCTACTGATTCTTCTATTTGCACGTTTCGTTCATGTTTTATTTTTCTCACCCTTGCTCACAGCGTTGGCCGCCCTTTTAATGGCACTCGATGGGATGGTGCTAGTACATTCAAGAACAGCCCTTCTGGATTTATTTCTGACTTTTTTTGTTTTGTTGGCAGTGTATTTCTGGTATCGCCAACGTCATTGGTATGCCGGAGTAGCTATTGGTTTAGCTATTGGTACAAAATGGAGTGCGTTATATTTCTTAGTAGCTATTGGACTGATATCTATTTATCGAGTATTTACGTCTTACTCTGGTCGCGCGCTGTTAAAACCTACATTATTGAAAATCTTACAGTATGGCGTAATTCCAATTTCAGTTTATTTCACAACTTGGAGTGGATGGCTATTGAGTGATCGGGGGTGGGATAGGAATTGGTCTTCAAATGTTTTGAAATCCTGGTGGCACTATCACGCTGAGATGTTAAATTTTCATACGAGTCTGACTACTAAACATTCGTATCAAGCTAACCCATGGAGCTGGATGATAATGGGGCGACCCACATCATTTTTTTATGACTCTCCTCAATCGTGCAGCTCAAAGAATTGTGCGCAGGAAGTTCTTGCAATTGGTACTCCAATTCTGTGGTGGCTTGGCACGATTGCAGTTGTCGTAGTGTTTGGGTTCTGGTTTCGCTCAATTGCAATAAGAAAATTCGATAAAACCATCAATATCGTAGTCCTTGGAATATGCGCTGGTTATCTGCCTTGGTTCTTGCTGCAACAACGCACTGTCTTTACGTTTTATGCAGTTATTTTTGAACCATTTATGCTCTTAGCAATTCTTTACTGCATAAAATTACTCTTAGACAAAGCGAAAACTCCAGAAGTTTCAATTGGCATAGTCTCCACTTTAATAGTGCTGGTATTTCTCAATTTCATTTATTTTTTACCGTTGTTCACGGGTCAAGTCATCAACTATTCGGAATGGATAAAGATGATGTGGCTACCCTCTTGGATCTAATTATTCGTTAGCAGCCTTAGCTTGATTAAGTCGATCAACAGCCTCATCGGCTAGTTGTTGGTCAAATATTTGATCCCTTGATGGAGAAGCTGCGGCAAGAGCTTCGCGCTCAAGACGCTCTTGCTCGTCACTCCAAGCTCCCGGAACCGTTAAATCTATGACGCGCTTTGGAATGATGGCTTTAGGCGCAGTCACATATGTTGGTACAGGTGTTTGCGCAGGCTGCCAAGCATTGCGAACCGATGCGCTTCCTTGCGGCAAAATCACAACACCTTTAAGTTCGCGTTCGGAAAGTGGAATCCACTGCTCTTGCGAATTCTTTGGAGTAACAACTTCTACAAGATTAGTAGCAGATACACCTGCCGTACGTCTGTGCAACTGCTGGATGCGACGGTGCTGAATACTGCTCGCAACACTTTGTCGGCGTACATTTGCAATATAGATTAAAACTCCAGTTGCTGGGATTAGTGCATACAAGAACGGCATCGTGTTCATAAAGCCTCCCACTAAAGTTGCTATAAGTGAAAAAGTTAATAATCCAAATATGATTCGGCGGCGCAATAGAAGTTGTGCGATTTTTGCTTCGCGATCTAAATCAATTTGCAAATGTTCGCTCTGTGAATGAAGTGAAGAGTTAGCAACTACCGTAAGCGCCACTTTAAATCGCTCGACTGACTTTCCAGAAAATTCATTGCGGTCATGAATCCAGCGGGGTGCAAAATAGGCAACCCACATTCCAATGATTGCAACATAAATGAGTCCGGAAGTCATGATGTACAAAGATAAAGGAGGATTCAATACTTTTATGGGATTTAGGCGCTACTTGATTGAAGGATTTTCTCTCACGAAACAAATGTGGTCTCGCCAATCTCCATCAATATGGAGGTACCGAGCTCGGTCGCCTTCGAGAACGTAACCAGATTTTTCAGCAACTCGGCGAGATGCTGCATTCTCTGGTCGCAGATTAATCTCGAGTCTGTGAAGCAGTAGATTTGAAAATGCGAATTCAGTCACTAGACCTACGGCCGCTGTTGTATACCCTTTATTTGCGTAGTTCCGATCTATCCAATATCCAATGTGACCCCCGCGCAGTGCTCCTAAAATCACCCCACCTAAAGAAATCTGCCCAATGAGATTGTGGCCATGCCATATGGCAAATGAGAAAGATCTCCCCTCGCGGGCCTCCCTGTTAAGGGTCCGTACCATCCCAAAATAAGAGGGGAGGTTCTGAATTTCCCCTTCCTGGTTAAGGGTTGGGATCGTGGCCTCCCAAGGTGCCAGCCAAGCTCTATTTTCGGCGCGGGCTGAGTTCCATGCATTTCGATCTCGAAATCTCAGAGGCCGCAGAAAAATCTCATTTCCGGAAATTACTACCGGCCAAGGCTGGGTCATGGACTACTTAGATATATCTGCGCTCGAGGATTACAACAGTGACTTGATCTCCGGCCGATAATTTCGTTACTTTTTCGCTGACTGCAATAAAAGCGTTTGCATCAGAGAGGGTTGATAAATCCTCTTGGGAACTCAGTGGCATGACCGATTTAGCATCTTCGGTCAATGTTGCTCGGATATAGGATCGCATTCCTGGCGCTGATTCGATGGCTCGCTCGAGTTTGGCTTTGACTGATGGACGGTGGATTGTAGAAGCGCCAAGCATCGTTCTAATCATGGGACGTACAAACAACTCGAATGAAATATAAGCTGCAATCGGATCACCTGGCAGTGTTACTACTGGGGTCTTATCAGGTCCAATCTGGCCATAATTATGACGCCCGCTCATCTCAATTTCCATGTCTATGGTTGTTATCTCACCTAGACGCGAAAGAGTGCGAGTGATTAAATCAAATGAATCATCTTGTCGCTCACCACTAATAATGATTAGGTCTGCGCGCACCAATTGATCTTCAATAACGCTTTGAAGTTCATCTTCATCATCTGGAATTGAGTGAACCCGATATGCAACTGCACCGGTTTCGCGGACTGCAGTTGTCAGTAGCCAAGAATTGGTTTCGTACTCTTCGTCGTGGGTGAGTGGTTTACCTGGCTCTACAAGATCTGGTCCGGCTGAGAGAACAACAACTCGAGGATGAGGACGCGTGGGCAGATGATCACGGCCGATTGATGCCGCTAGACCTATCTGGGTCGAGCGAATTCGACTTCCTGCTCGCATAACAAGCCGTTCGCCGGCATAGACATCCTCAGCTAGCGTCGCGCCGTGGGCATCCAAAAGTGGCATATCGAAGGATTCGAGGGGCTTACAAATCGCAATAAGACTTGTAAGAAAGCCATCGACTCTCGCATGCTCTGCCATAATCACACCATACTTGTAAGGCCATGCTTTATTTGGGATTTAGCCCCAAATTACACCGGAGATACGACATGAATCAGAACACAGGTAAGAAAGAGCTTCGTGAGCGTTTGCGTCGGGAACGACGACAAAAATTCATTGCATCTAATTTCAATATTATTTTGAAGTCACCAGAAATTATAGCTGCCACAACAATTGCTTCTTATATTTCATATGATGTCGAGCCCAGCACTGTTGAGATTAATAAGGCATTTCTGAAAGCAGGCAAGCGGTTGCTGCTGCCACGAGTCAAGGGTGAAGTCCTTGAGTGGATTGAATGGGACGGAGATGAGAAACAACTTAAAGTTACGAAGAAACTTTCTGAACCAATTGGTAAACCTGCTACCGATTTAGATGCAATAGATGTAGTAATTGTCCCAGCACTTCATATTGACCAACAGGGTTATCGTCTTGGTCAAGGTGGTGGTTTTTATGATCGCGCACTTGCCCACTTACCAGGTTGGAAAATTGGCTTAGTCCATCCCGGTGAATTAACTAGCCTTAGTTTGCCACGAGAGGCGCACGACATTCCCGTTGATGCAGCTGCAACTCCATCAATTGTGGTGCGCTTTAAAATTTAAAAGTGTGGAAGATTTCGCGCCATTACTATTCGTTGAATCTGATTTGTACCTTCATAAATTTGCGTTAACTTAGCATCACGCATCATTCGCTCAACTGGATAATCAGATACGTACCCGTATCCACCTAAAACTTGAATTGCATCCTGAGTTACCTTCATTGCTACATCACTCGTAAAACACTTGCTAGCAGCTGAAAAGAATCGTAAGTCTCTTTCATTGTTTTCACTTTTGACTGCCGCGGCATAAGTTAATTGGCGGGCAGCCTCAATGTTCATTGCCATGTCGGCCAACATGAATTGCACACCTTGGAAATCAAATATTTCCTTTCCAAATTGCTTTCGCTCATGTGAATACTTTGTGGCAACATCTAAAGCCCCTTGTGCTAAGCCCAGAGCTTGTGCGGCAATCGTGATCCGCGTGTGATCCAACGTATTCATGGCCAGCGAATATCCAGCCCCAACTTCACTTATTCGACGGTCATCACTTAGTTTGACGTTATCGAAATAAACTTCACGCGTTGGAGATCCTCGAAAGCCCATCTTCTTTTCTGGAGCTCCAAAAGAAATTCCGGGATCGGATTTTTCAACAATGAAAGCAGTGATTCCTTTTGAACCAAGCGATGGATCGCCTTGGGCTATAACGGTATAGAACTCAGAGACTCCTGCATTTGAAATCCATTTTTTACTTCCATTGAGAATCCAACCATCACCATCGCGCTCGACTTTTGTCCGAAGTGCCGATGCATCTGAACCTGCATCTGATTCTGATAAGCAGTACGAAAATCCTTTTCCGGCAACTAACTGAGGAAGCCAACGCTTTTTCTGTTCATCATTTCCTCCCAAAATTAGTGGAAGTGAACCAAGTTTATTGACCGCTGGAATCAAAGATGATGCGCCACAGACTCGTGCAACTTCCTCAATAATGATGACAACTGCCAACGCATCAGCACCATCGCCACCAAAATTAGTGGGTACATGGGCCGCACTTAAGCCCGCTTTTTGTAACGCATCAGCAGCCTCTTGCGGATAACGATGATCTTCATCAACAACGTGAGCAAATGGAGCAATCTCTTTTTCGGCTAGCGAGCGAACGCTGGTCCGCAACTCTTTGTACTCACTCGGCAAGTCAAATATGTTTTCCATTAGGGTTCTTTTCTGTCGCGTTGGGATAACTCTTGTAAATACTGGTTGTACTCTGCCAATTCATCAGGTCTTCCCATGGCTGCGTTTCGTGCAGTGTTTCGATCAATTCGTTTTGCCTCACGGGAGTCATCTTTGACCCAACTAATAAATGTTGCAACCAGAGCCAAAAGGATTGGGATTTCGCCCATGGCCCACCCAATGGAACCGCCTAGTTTTTGGTCAGCCAATAAATCATTAAGCCACGGGGTTTTTAGAGCGGCAAAATAGCCGCTATCAATCAGGGTGGTTGTTGACATTAAAGCGACCGAGAAAAAAGCATGGATACTCATCGCGGCAAATACAACAACGATTCGAACTAAGTGTGGGATTCGACGCGGATTTGGGTCGATGCCAATAATGACATGGAAGAACAAGAGTCCTGCAAGCAGGAAGTGGATATTCATAAAGAGATGACCGGCATGACTCTGCATCAACGAGCCAAAAAGCCCGGTGAAATAAAGTGCAAATAAAGATCCGTCAAAGAAAGCTAATGCAACGATGGGGTTTGTATAGAAAGTTGCTAATTTTGAATGGAGCGCCGCAAGTAATGTTCCGCGAACTCCCCGCTCATCTTTAGTGCGGCCCTGTGGCAGAGTTCGCAATGCCAAAGTAATTGGTGCGCCAAGCACCAATCCGATTGGTGCAATCATTCCCAGAATCATGTGCGCAACCATGTGATAAGAAAAAGCAAAATGTGCATACAGCCCAAGTCCACCACTTGTTGCAAAATCAATGAGTGCAATCCCAAAAGCAAAAGCAATAGTCCGACCTATTGGCCATTTGTCACCTCGCCGATTCAAAACCAAAACACCTTTTATATACAGAGCTACTGCCGTAACCAAAATGCCAATCATTAATGCATCTGGCTCGTAACTGAAAAAAATTCGACTCCATGTTGGTGGTGGCGGAGTTGATATTCCTGAAACTGCAACTGCTGGATCAAAATTCGGCGGACCTGGACGCTCCGGCGGTTGGTTTGATGAGAGCCAAGCACCCATAGCAACCGTAATAATCATGATAAGTGCTTCGATAAAAATTAATCTGCCAAATCCTGGCCAATCGATTCGATCTCGCTTTGCTAAATTTTCACGGTGCAAATATCCGATTGCTACTAAAACTAAAGTGAGTGCAATTTTGCCAATGACTACATATGCATATGCGGAGTTCCATGCCCCTTGAAAATCCAAACGCGCCCAAGCATTTACGGTGCCGCTGGCAATAACTGCGATAACCGACCACAGAGCCAACACGCTGAATCGATGTACTGCAAGGGGGCGATCATCTGGCTCAAGGAGCGCAATGGCAATGACTCCCCCGACCCAGAGTGAAAGTGCCACCACGTGAATTACTAAGGAGCCAATCGCAAGGGCATGTGAGCCACTCGATGCTGCATGACTTTGAAATACCGGGGCAACCAGACCCATCATGGAAAGAATGAGTAGAAAAACTGTGGAGAGTATTTTCTTAACCCTAAAAGCTAACGAAGTAATCAGAAGTGCAACAATGGCTTGAAAGAGCAAGTACTGGCCAAGAGTTATCTGGGTAATAAAAGAACGCAGCATGGTTGCATCTAAAGCAACTGATACAGGCTGATCCAAAATGGAAGCTAAAGTAAAAAGAATTGTTCCTAAACTTCCAACTGACCAGATTAAACCTGAACCCCACAGTAAGCGGCGAAGTTTTTCGGCTTGCGAAGAAAGTTTGCCCTCTGTGTCAGCGAGTAAAAAGCCCATAGCAAGCAAAGTTCCGATTGTTGCAAAACTGCCAATGAGCGATAGATATTTAAAAATTACATTTAATGCGATCATCGATCCCTAAATAGCTTACGTGCATACAGTGAAAGACCAATGAGAACGAAGAATGCAAAAATTAACATTACAAAGATAAACACGTTTGTTCCCCAACTACTGCCAGCAGGTTCTTGGGATTGTGTAGGAGTTGGAGTTGGCTCAGTCGGAGTAATCACACTTGGTGCTGAAAAATTAAATGTGAACGATCCCTGTAAGGGCACTTCGCCTTCTGAATAAAGCGTATAAGTGACACGATAGATTCCAGATTCCGTGAGAGGTTTCAACCCAATAGATGCATTGACATCATCGACTGTAATAGTTCCATCATCAACTCGAACGCCAGATGGGTCTGTGACAATTAATTCATTAGCATCAGGAATGAGTGTGACTTGGGTTGTTAACGTGACCGAACTGGGTGGTGTTGCCAGGGTTGACCCACTAATGGGTGAGGTCGTGATGAGCGAATTTGCCGATGCGCTAATCATTCCTACATAGATAAGTGTCACAACAGCTGCGGCCAAACCCTTGATTTTCAACCTAACTCCCTCATTCTTTGATCACGATTCGACCCTATCGTGCCACTTCTTTAGACTTAGTATCTACCCCGCTTCAAGGGGTCAGTCGAGATCGGAGGAGATATGCCTACTTACCAATATGCATGTACCGCCTGCGCTCATGAGTTCGAGGCGGTCCAATCATTTTCAGATGACTCGCTCACCACGTGCCCCGAGTGCAAAGGTGAAATTCGTAAGATTTATTCGGCGGTCGGTGTTGTCTTTAAAGGCTCAGGTTTCTATAAAACAGACTCTGCAAAAAAGCCGGTTTCGAAAGAGAGTTCAACGCCTGCTACCCCTACCCCTGCCGCCCCTGCGCCAAAGGCGGATTA